>CAZKVA010000135.1:0-4977 GCA_964556035.1 uncultured Actinomycetota bacterium | reverse complement strand
AATATTAATAATAAAGCCTTTAATTATCAATAGCCAATTTCAAATGCAAGGACCAAAATATATCTCCCTTATTTTATCAGACCTGGATGATATTCTTACCCGGGTTATCAAGTATTGCAAACAGCGCTAAATAGTCCCTAAGGTGTCTTGTTATTAGATAGTTTTCAGTAGCAAACAGCTTTGCCTGCATACCTATCTTTTTTGCGACCTCCGGACGGTTGAGGAGGTATCTGGTCCTGTATGCAGCCCCTTCAATAGAATTTACCAGAAACCCTGTTCTATGATTATAGAGCTGGATAGTAATGCCTCCCACTTCTCCGCCTATGACTGCCTTTTCTTTCCACATGGCTTCTGTCACCACCAGGCCAAAACCCTCTTTTATGGATTTCTGTATCACAACATCAGCTTTTCTCTGGAGTGCATTGATGATAATATCGCTTTTTGGCTTCAGCAAAAGGACTTTTATATCCGGGTCCCCGTCTGCTTCTTTCTTTACTTCTTCCAGGACCTCTTCTCCCTCGGGATCATCGCTTGCAAGTCCCCCGGCAAGGACCAGGCTGCAATGTATCTCTTTCTTGACCAGTCTGATCGCCTTTATTACTCCTACCGGGTCCTTGAATCTGTCAAATCTTGATACCTGAAGTATCATATGCTTGTCCCCGCTAAGATCTAATGGCTTTAATATCCTGTCTATTTCATCCTCTTCGAGAAAACGGTTCTTATCGCTTAACGGGTCTATTGTGGGTGCTATAAGGTATTGCGGATGCTGAAGGTTTTTAGCGAATTTTGCAATTGAAAAAATACTGGAATCATACTCCATGATGTATTTTTTTAAGAATTTCCATAAAGCAAGATCCGGTCTGGATACATCTATATGGCATCTCCATACCCACTTTGCCTTACTGTTTTTGTAAAAATGTTTTATGGCAAGCGGCTGGGGATCGTGTATTATGACAATATCTGCATCATCAAGATCCAGGTTTTTTGAATTTTTCTCATTTATGCTAAGATATTTTGAATATTCATCTGCACTGAATGACCTCTTTGTCCCCTGAAGCCCATTATGCATGTTTTTTGTTATATTAAAAAACTCTTTACTGCCTGCTATGACCTCCCATCTGCAGTCTATTTCAAGCTCATTTAAAAGCGGTACCAGCCTGTGAAGAATCTCTGCAACTCCCCCTCCGTCTTTTGTGGAGTTCACCATTACCACTTTTTTTCCTTGTGATAGTCTTGCAAGAGATTTTATCTGGTTTATATTCTTTTTTCCTACTATATCAGCATAGTCGCTTAAAACTGTCATATTTTTTTCCCGCCTATACTTTTGTCCAGGATTTTAATAATCATTTTACGTATCTCTCCCAGACTAAAAAAATAGAAATCGATCTCCCTGATCCTTTTAACCAGGGAACTCTTATTAAAATTTTCCTCTATCCATATTGAGAAATCATCATGCTCTTTGTCTTTTTTCCTTTTCCTTACCTCATAAAAATGGAAATAGAGAGAACTGTCAGGTATTATCTCCATTGCATTCCTAAATTCCTGTATGGATCCGGCACTTATTCCCAGGGGTAGAAGTATTGTGGTGGCACTTGAAAAATAAAATTCTGAGCCTGGGCGCACCCATGGTACAGCAGGGAGATCCCAGATATGCTCTTCTATTATCTCAATTATATTATCCCTTGCATCAGATACAGTACTGAAATCATAAGGGTCAAAATTTGCCAGTTTTTCAGCCAGCGCGATATCTTCGAGCCCATTGGCGGCCCAATTGGCGAAATCATTGGGAAATTCTTCTATTCTCAGGTGAGATTTAAGATGGGACTGGTAGAGATGATGAAATATAACTTTCTCTTCTGAGTCCTCAAGCATATGCACGAACTCTTTTAAATTACATGCTTTCTGGCCTGTCGGGCTTAAAAGGGATACACTGTCATAGAAATTAAACCTATTTACTTTTTTTATTCCATTTTTCATATATTTAAATTCAGACTTATTGTAAATCCATACATTAACATACCAGCGATTATTACAAAAGGCCAATATGCGGCAGCAGAAAAGGGTCGGTATGATTTGTAATATATGTCCCTGTACCTATAATAATATATAAAAATATGATTAATTTAAAGGAAGCAATGGGTTTTGATGAGAAAAAACTAATAGTAGTATCGAACAGGGTTCCCTACAATATGACCAAAATAAGGGGGGAGGTCAAATACAAAAAAAGTGTGGGTGGACTGGTAACTGCACTTGACCCAATATTATGTAGTAGAGGCGGACTCTGGATCGGTTGGAACGGCCATGTAGGCTATGACATGAATTTCAAAGATAAGATAGTGGTAGGAAAAGACTGCAATAAGAAAGGCTACAGTCTTAAATTTGTCAATCTCTCTACAAATGAGGTTAAAAATTATTACCATGGTTTTTCCAATAGGTCGCTATGGCCCCTATTCCATGGATTTATTTCGCAGAGCCATTTCAATAAGGATTACTATAATTTTTATGTAAAGATAAATAACCGGTTTGCCAACAGCATCCTTGAGGAAGCTACTGGCAGGGAATTGATATGGATACATGATTACCAATTATGCCTGGTTCCTAAAGCTCTCAGAGAAAGGTCTAAAAAAGACTTAAAAATATTGTTTTTCCTTCATATCCCTTTTCCCAATTTTGAAGCCTTCAGGGTACTTCCCTGGGATAAGGAAATACTAAGAGGCCTTCTTGGATGCGATCTTGTCGGCTTCCAGACAGCAAGGGATTCTTTCAATTTTATGGAATGCTGTAAAAAAATACTCGGTGTCGATGTGGACTTTAAGGATAAAAAGGTCTTTTACGAAAACAGGAAAGTGGGAGTGGTAGGATTTCCCATAAGCATAGACTTTGACCACTTCAATAATATAGCAAAAAATAAAAAGACAGACAGATACCTTAAAAGTATTAGAAGTTTTGGCGGTGATGCAAAAGTGGTAATAAGTGTGGAAAGACTTGATTATACCAAAGGGATCAAAGAGAGGATTCTTGCCATATCCAGATTTTTTGAAAAATACCCTGAATATCAAAAGAAAGTGGTCTTTCTTCAGATCTCTGTACCAAGCCGGACCAAGATAAAGGAATATATTGATTTAAAAAGGGAAATAGACGGACTTGTGGGGAATATAAATGGCAGATTTTCAAATGAATTATGGTCGCCCATACATTACCTGTACAAGGCTCTACCGCAGCAAAAACTGGCTGCACTTTATAAGTTTTCTGATATATGCATGGTAACTCCCCTGCGGGACGGAATGAACCTGATCGGCAAGGAGTATGCCAGCTGCAATGTCAACCTTGACGGGGTACTTATCTTAAGTGAATTTGCAGGAGCCGCTGACGAGATGGAGAAATATTCCATCATGGTAAATCCATATGATATAGAAGAAGTTGCTGATAGCATACGTCGGGCCCTGGGATTACACAGCTCCACAAGAAAAAAAATGATGTCGGGCCTGAGGGACATTGTGAGAGAAAATGATATCTACCAATGGGTCGGCAAATTTCTTAATTATTATAATGATGTTTCATAGCTGCAGAGGTCCTTGCCATCAAATATATTAAAGATCACATAAGTGCATTATTAAATAATATAAGGGTATTTGAGAATATCTTTCTCTTTCTGGATTATGATGGAACACTCTCAGGTCTTAGAAGGGATCCCAAAAAGGCCAGGCCCTCAAAGAGGATAAAAAAAATAATATCATTACTGGCAGATGATCCCAGTATAGTGGTCACAATAGTTTCAGGAAGGAGAATAGATGAACTTCTTGATTTTTTTAGTGATTTTAATACCTCCAGGATAAACTGGTCCGGGATCCACGGCCTTGAAATGAAATTCGGGAGTAATGGTATAATACGGCCTTACAAAACAGGGACCGTACTGCCAAAAATAGGTAAAATAAAAAAAGAATTATTCAATATAGTAAATCAATATCCCTGCTATAGATTTGAAGATAAAGAGCTGTCTCTTGCGCTTCATTACAGGAAATGCTCCAAAAATGCCATATTCCTGCTTGACAGAATCAAAGATATTATAAAAAAATATGAACAGGACAGGTCAGTTGAAATAATGTATATGAAGAAAGTGATAGAAATAAAACCTGCAGGAATCAATAAGGGAAATGCGATAAAAGCTGTGATTAGTAGATCTGAAAGAAATATAAACCATTCCATAAATATCTGTGTGGGAGACGATATAACAGATGAATACCTGTTCAGGGCAAATCCAGATGGGATCAACTTAAAGGTGGGGAAAACTGCTGGTGAAAAAGTAGCATCTGAATACTTTTTAAACGGAGTCGGGGACGTACACTGGTTTCTTGATAAAATATCCAGGTTAAACCGGAAGTAATAGGTACTTACACTACTAATTTTATAGCAAGTTAAAAATCACATTAATAATATAATAATTCTTGTACTAAATAGAAAAATAAATTGAAAAATCATTAACTATAGGTATAATTGAAAATGTACAATTTAAGCCTACATACAATGACAAAACTAGGGGCAAGCCAAGGGATTAACTTCTTATTTATACCGATTATAGGCTAAAAAACTTACGGGGTCAGTCTATAAGCCGGGTTCTGTACTGATAAGCATTATACAAATCAGCGGTAGTCATCCATCTAGGATAAACATTACTATTTACCTCAAGCGGCCAACCCGGAAGAAGGGCGGGTACCCTATTCCTTCCCTATTTGGCCTTGCTCCGGATGCGGTTTACCAAGCCAGCCTGTCACCAGGCTGCTGGTGGGCTCTTACCCCACCATTTCACCCTTACCGGTAAAACCCGGCGGTGTATTTTCTGCTGCACTTGCGCTGGGATAAGCTTTTACACTTATCCCGCTGGGAGTTACCCAGCATCCTGCCCTGCAGAGCCCGGACTTTCCTCGTAAACATAAAGTTTACGCGACTACCCGACTAACCCCGCTACATTATACATCA
>CAZKVA010000134.1:0-4994 GCA_964556035.1 uncultured Actinomycetota bacterium | reverse complement strand
TTAAAATCGTCTGGATAGTAATAATAAATATTGCCAGCTTTGCCGGAGTATTTGGCGGCTGGGCGAGCTATTATTAAAAAATATATGTTTTGCAGATCATAATAGATATACTCAGCTTTCTTGGGGGAGGAATTTGCCACCAGAGGGCTGACAGGACATTTAATATAGATATCTTATATATGCCTGTGTGCTCAAGGGACACAGGCATATATTTAGGTATCTTCATCTCACTCATAACCATAATCCTTCTTGAGCGGCGCATCAAAGGTGAGTTTCCCTCACTGAAGATAGTCCTGGTCACTGTGGGAGTTTTCCTTATCATGGGTCTTGATGTGGTCCTCTCATTTTTAGGGATTATTGAGTCCAGTAATATTATCCGCCTTATAACAGGATTTCTTACCGGGTGGTTTATGGTGCTGCTTCTTCTACCCCTGGCAAATAATGTAATGTTTAAAAGATTTGTGCGTACAAACTACCTGAACAAACCTGTAAAGTTCTTGATCTGGCTTTTTTGCGGAATTGTAATGGCAGCTACTTTTATTTTTACCTATCAATACGTCCTTATATTCTGGAGCATAGTTTCCATACTCGGGGTGATCACATTTGTAATGCTAATACTTTTTATCCTGTTTTTCTCACTGAACCGGAGACTATGGGGATCCATAGATTCGGCAAAAAAATTTATTACTAGTTTGATTTTAGGGATGGTTTCTGCTATAGCTCTACTAATACTATTTTCCTATTTAAGGCAGTTTTTGATTTAAACTTATTAAAAAAGACAAAAATTGTTTACTACTGATGCAAGACATAAAAAAACATGGGAACAGAAAATAAACCGAAAATTACTTTATTTCATTGTATTAATGCATTCAGGCAGACAACAGGTCCAATGATCAAAGGATGTGAAATTAAAGCTATACAGATGCCCTGTTCGAGTATGACAAAAGATATTTATATATTGAAGGCATTTGAAGCTGGTGCCGATGCTGTACTGGTACTTGCATGTCCTGAAGATAGCTGCCGGTATGCTGAAGGCAGCATATGGGCAAAAAAAAGAGTTCAATGGGTAAGGAATCTGCTTGATGAGATAGGCATGGATGGCAAAAGACAGCTTGCTATTTATAATACTATTGCAGGTGATGATAAAGCTGTTGAGACTATCATTAAAAAAACATTAAAAGGACTTAAAGAAATAAAACAAAAATCCTGATAAAAATTATTTTAAGTAAATATTTTATAAAATTATAAAATTAATGGAGTAGAAGTAAAAATGATAACAGGTGAACAAAAGCCGATTAAAGAAATCCTAGAGATTATTGAGCCTTATAAAAATTTATTGATACTTGGATGCGGTACATGTGTTAAAACATGTTTTGCCGGTGGTGAGGACGAGGTTGCAGTATTGGCATCAGCTCTCAGGCTTGTATTTAAAAATACAGGCAAAAAAATTCAAATAAAAGAATTCACAATTGAGCGGCAGTGCGAAAATGAATTTATCCAGGAATCAGCGGGTGAGGTTGCCCAGTGTGATGCTGTATTGTCCCTTGCATGTGGTGCCGGGGTCCAGGCAATGGCAAAAAGATTTGCAAAAGTACCTATTTTACCTGGAGTCAATACAACTTTTATTGGTATACAGGAAAGCCAGGGTATTTTTACTGAAGAATGTTCAGGATGCGGTGACTGCGAACTTGCAAAATTTGGTGGAATATGTCCTGTGACCAGATGTGCCAAAAAGATCTTGAATGGT
The DNA here is from genome assembly GCA_964556035.1 of uncultured Actinomycetota bacterium. Lineage (GTDB taxonomy): Bacteria > Actinomycetota > Humimicrobiia > Humimicrobiales > Humimicrobiaceae > M55B120. The sequence continues at coordinate 3,247 of CAZKVA010000134.1, read as the reverse complement.
CCTTGCGGGGGTTCACAAAACGGTAAATGCGAAATAAATCCGGACACTGACTGTGCATGGGACCTTATTATTGACAGGCTCACGGTTCTCGGCCTGATGGACAATCTAAAAGATTATATTCCTCCAAAAAATTGGAGTGCCAGCCTTTCCGGGGGACCCAGAAAACTGATCAGGGAGGACCATATAATATGAAACCCGGACCTTTTAGCAATCTTCAAAAAATATTATCCCAGGGGAAATTCGCTGTTACAGCTGAATGCGGCCCTCCAAGAGGAGCCAACCAGGCCGTAATAGCAAAAAAAATCGGGCTTTTAAAAAATTATGTTGATGCTGTAAATGTCACAGATAATCAAACTGCTATTGTCAGGATGTCAAGTATTGCTGCATCGGTACAACTTGTAAATGCAGGGCTTGAACCAGTTATGCAGATGGTTGTACGCGACAGGAACAGGATAGCCATACAATCTGATATCATGGGCGCATATACTTTAGGTATTAGAAATATTTTATGCCTTTCAGGGGATCATCAGAAGTTCGGAAGTCAGCCTGATGCATTAAATGTTTTTGACATTGATTCCATAAACTTGATCAGGGCTGTTAAGGATATGCGTGATAAGGGAAAAGATATGAGCGGCCACGACCTTGATATTGCACCGGCGATGTTCATAGGTGCAGCTGCCAATCCCTTTGCGGACCCTTTTGAATATCGTGTACTGCGGCTTGCTAAAAAAATTGTTGCTGGTGCTGATTTTATACAGACCCAGTGTATATATAATATGGACAGGTTTAAAGAATGGATGAAAATGGCCGCGGACCGCGGGCTTACAAAAAAAACATATATACTTGGAGGTGTAACACCTTTAAAGTCACCTGGTATGGCAAGGTATATGAATAATAAAGTTGCAGGAATGGATATACCTGATGAGATCATAAAAAGAATGGACGGTACGGCCAGGGACAAACAAGCAGAAGAAGGGCTTAAGATCTGTATAGAAACCATTGAGCAGCTTCGGGAAATAGATGGTATTAGTGGAGTTCACATAATGGCCATCGAGTGGGAAGAAGTAGTTGCCAGGATCGTTAAAGAGGCGGGCCTCAAGAAATAAGAGTAAAGAGAATAAAATATGCCGGCAAAATATCATATAGAAACAAAAAACACTCCTCCAAGATTTTATCCTGTGGGCAAGTATTCCATAATAGAGTTTCGGGAAAATTGTGCAGGAAGCTGTAAGGAGTGTGTGAAAAATAAATGTGTATATGACATATTCAAGGATAATTATCTTCATATGAGCACCATGAAAGATCCTGAATATCTTTATACATGCAATAGTTGCTTTAGATGTGTCCAGGAATGCACCAAGGGAATATTTTCAAGAGCAATAAATCCACAGTACAGGGAGCTGGGTGATGATTATTGGACTTCTGATGTGATCACCTGTACATGGTATCAGGCACATACAGGAAATGTCCCTGTATCAGGAGCAGGCTACAGGGGGCCCTTTGTTGGAAAAGGCTTTGACTCGATGTGGACAGACATGTCTGAGATCGTAAGACCCACAAGAGACGGTATTCATGGCAGGGAATATATAAATACATGTATAGAGCTTTCAAGAAGACCGGACCGTCTTGCTTTTAATGATGATGGTTCACTTGCTGTTAAAGCTTTACCCATACTTGAAATACCATTACCGATTTTATTTATGCAGCCTGATTTTGGAATTCTAAGCCAGAACGTTCTTACTGCCATGTTAAGTGCAGCAGAACAAATCGGTACAAAAATGTTTGTTGATCCAAAAAGTATTAATGATAGATCACAGAAATATCTAAAAACCATTATTCCCCTCTTAACAAAGAAAAATTATATTGAATATGCACCCCTTATATCAAAAGTCCAGATGGTGGAGATCGCATATGAGCCTGGAATAGAAAATATTTTTCCAGAATTAAAAAATATTAAAAATGATATTTTTATTAGTGTGGGACTGCCTTTAAAAGCGGGCCTTGATCATCCCAAAATAGCTGTGGAGCTTTCAAAGTCTCCCTATATTGATACAATACATGTTTATGCGGATAACAAAGGAAGGGGATCTGATCCGGAAGATCCCCGATTTATCAAAGATATTTTAAGGGATATTCATCTTGCGCTTGTCAATGTTTCAATAAGGCAGAGGGTCAATATCCTTGCAAGCGGCGGCATTGCAATGGCAGAACATGTCAATAAAGCAATAATATGCGGGGCCGATGGAGTTACCGTTGATCTACCGCTCTTGATAGCAATGGAGTGCCGGCTTTGCGGCCGGTGCAAAAACGGTCTTTCCTGTCCCGTAAAATTTGAAGAAATTGATGAAAGTTATGGAAAAGACAGGATAGTAAACCTGATGGGTGCCTGGCGCAACCAGATACTAGAATTGCTTGGGGCTATGGGTATGAGAGAAGTAAGAAGGCTTCGGGGTGAAGTTGGCAGATCGATGTGGTTCGAGGATCTCGAAAAAGAAAATTTTGGCCCGATATTTGGAGAACGAAAAGTATCTTATGATATAGGATAGTCTATGTATAATAAAAAAAATATACTTCCGGAAGTAGTAGAAACCCCTTCAAGGTTCCGCAATACTATTGGGAAATATATAATCAAAAGAAATTCAAGATGTAAAGCCTGCGGGAAATGCGCAGATATATGTCCTTATGGTGTTCATATAAAGCCAGACGATTATTCTTTGCCACTCAGGCCGGTCGAACATAAATGTATAGGATTTGAATGCAAAAATACTGATCATTTCTGCATTGATAAATGTCCTGAAAATGCTCTTGTCCTAAAAGAAAATCCTTTGACCGAAACCCTTGGAGATTACCGCTGGACATCTGATATGCTTTTGGGCCATTTTGCCATGGCGGAAACGGGTGACAAACCTCATGTTGATCTTGAATACAACCTCGGTAATTCAGGTGGAGGTTTTGATAAAATACGGTTTATTCATCCTGATCCCGAAAAAGCGTTGGATATTAGTGATGAAGAGATTGACACGGGTATTGAGCTTAATAAAACAGGGGACGGGAGACCAAAAAAAACAATATCCATACCCTGTTATGGCGGCGGTATGTCATTCGGGTCCACGGCTCTTTCTGTTATAATAGGCCGGGCAAGAGCCGCTAAAAAACTTAACTCCATGACATGCACCGGTGAAGGAGGATACCCTTCTGAGTTCCTTCCATATAAAGAACATGTCATAACCCAGGTTGCCACGGGACT
>CAZKVA010000133.1:4660-4996 GCA_964556035.1 uncultured Actinomycetota bacterium | reverse complement strand
AAAAAAAGTGAGATTTGCTTGATATTAGAGTAATGTTTTAATTAATAAAACAAAATTTACAAACAAATCTCAAAATATATTTTATCAAATTATTTTTAGAAAAGGAGTAAGAAATGAAAAAAATGAGAAAAACATTATTATGGTTACTAGTATTGTTAGTAAGTGTATCTCTTGTAGGAGTATTTTCTCTTAATAGCTGTAAGAAAGAAGTTGTAACAACCGAAGAAGAGGCAGAGGAAGAAGCTGCAGTAGTAGAGGAGGCTGAAGAAGTGGTACCTGCTGAAGAGAAAGAAGAGGAAGTTAGCTTTGAGGGCAGGGTGCTGACAATTGCTGCTT
>CAZKVA010000133.1:0-4650 GCA_964556035.1 uncultured Actinomycetota bacterium | reverse complement strand
TCTCAGAACTGGATTACGGATGCTGAACGGGTACAGGCAGAAGATTTTACAAAAGAGACAGGGATTATTGTTGACATTCAGGTAAACCCTGATGATCAGTACCCGAATATAATCAAGACAAAGCTGAGCGCCGGTGAAGCTCCTGATATATTTTTCTGGGGTGCGGGATTAACCTTGAAGCAAATACCGGCAGAAAATGTATTTGATCTATCCAATGAGCCATGGGTTCCAAGATTGAAAGACTGGGCTCGTAATGGAGCAACAGTCGATGAAAAACTGTGGGGTCTTAATATCTGGTCTGCTGATGGCTGGGCCATGCTTTACAATACAGGGATTTTTGATAAGTATAATTTAACACCGCCGAAAAACTATACTGAATTCCTAAATATTTGTGAGACCTTAGAGAATAATGGAATTCTTCCCATCTATGAGTTTTTCTCTGAATTGTGGCACCCCCCTCTTTATCTGTCTGAAGCAGCTGGCGTAGTCAATTATAATAATCCTGGAACTTATGATAAGCTGAATAATGGGGAGTTAAAATTTGTTGATATTCCAGAATTTGTTCTAGTTTTAACCCAATTAAAAGAGCTGGCTGATAAAGGATATTTAGGTAAAGACTATATGTCCAATCTGTGGAATGATGCTTATAAAGCTATGGGGACAGGAGAAGCTGCTATGTATCTCGGCAGTCCTGGTCAACTGTTGGAAATAGATGTTGGTTACCCTGATTCCGGAGCCAAAGATTTTAAGGGGTTTCCGTCTCCACTGGGATTTACCGGAGAGGTTAATGTCTTCGCCGTTTCAGCTGGTGGAATAGTACAGCTGGTTAACAAAGATACTAAAAATATTGACTTAGTCAGAGCATATTTTGAGTTTATAACAAGAGATGAAAATCTTCAGAAGTTTTATGAAAAGAGAGTCGGCTTTCTCAATCCATCTTTTGAAGGTATAAATGTAGAACCTTTAGAGGCTGTGAGTAGTATTAACGAATTAGTTGACGGTAATTTAGGAATGGAAGGTTTCGCAGGAATTCTCTTTTTCGATATGATGACTACCGGTAAATATATCGAAGAGATGATGTTGGGTACAAGTACACCTGTACAGGTTCTGGAAAAGATCGATGTAGATAGAGAGAAGTTATTAGAGATTGTCGATTAGAAGGATTTTAATTAAGGGTTACAAACTGGTTAATGAACGGACTAATGGGCTTTATTAAAGCCCATTAGTTTTAATAATTAGTAATTTCACTAGATGGAGATGAAGATTATCTACTATACTTTTTAAAAAGAGGCAGGCAATGAATAAAGACAAAATCTATTCTCAATACTTTATAATTATTGGACTATTAATTTATACAATATTTTTTATGGTTCCCAGTATCCTCGGTATTGTTTATTCCCTAACTGATTGGAATGCCTACAGTTCAGATGTAAATTTTATCGGTTTAGAAAACTTCAGGGAGATATTTGTTGAATCTGATAGATATTTAAAGTATATTTCTAATACAGTAATCTTTGCAGTTGTAACAACTGTATTTAAAATTTTATTTGGTTTTATTCTAGCTTTAATACTTAATGTAGCATTTAAAACCAGAAACATCTTGAGAGCGATCTTTTATCTACCTGTAACTCTTTCTCCATTAGCAATAGGGCTTATGTTTACCTCTGTTTTTAAACCGCATATAGGCTTGGTAAATAGACTTCTGAGTTCTGTCGGCTTGGAAAACCTTACCCGCCCCTGGCTGCACAGTTTACAATTTGCTATGCCTGCAGTCATGTCTGTTGATACTTGGAGGCTTGCCGGATATTGTATGGTTATCTTTTTGGCAGGATTGCAGACTATTCCACAATCTCTTTATGATGCTGCCAAGGTGGATGGAGCTAATTACTGGCAGAGGCTGGTCAAAATTACCATCCCCTTTCTCAAACCTTCATTTATAATTAATATAGTATTAAATCTGATCTGGGGATTAAAGGTCTTTGATATCATCTTTGCACTGACCAGGGGAGGTCCCGGGGATGCAACTGGTGTTTTAAGTACCTCTGTCTTTTACGCATACTCATTAGGGCGCTATGGGTTTGCAACAGCCCTGGGTGTAGTAACCTTTGTCATAGCTATACTCGTGAGTTTTGCTGTAATTAGAATCCTGTCTAGAAGAGAGGTTGAATGGTAATGAAAAGAAGAATAATAAATAATATTTTGTTGGGAATAATGGCTTGGTTACTTAGTTTAATTATCCTGGCTCCGATTTATCTATTAATAATCAATTCACTAAAGGACTCGACTGCTGCCAGGCTAATGACCCTTTATCTGCCGGAGGTTTTTCACTGGGAGAATTATTTAATAGCAATCAAAGAGGGGCACCTTATCCGTTCTTTTTTTAATAGTTTACTGATTGCAGGCTCTTCGTCCATCATTAATATTTTTACCGCATCTATGGTTGCTTTCGTCCTTTCCCGGAGAAGGTCAAAAATAAACAAGTTTATTTATTACTATTTTCTAATAGGTCTGGTTGCACCTTTAAATATTATTACTGTAATTAGAACTCTGCAGGTGTTTCATATTATGGGTTCTTATCAGGGGATTATAGCACTTTATGCAGGTTGGTTGATGCCCTTTGGTGTTTTTCTTTATTATGGGTTTATCGGTTCCATACCCAGAGAACTGGATGAAGCGGCCATAATTGACGGCTGTAACATTTTTACCCTGTTTTTTAAGGTTATCTTTCCCATGATGAAACCGGTTACCATAACATTATTTATCCTTAACTTTCTGAGTGCTTGGAATGATTTCCAAACTCCCCTTTATCTCCTTAGTAGGTCAACTAAATGGCCCATGACACTTGCAGTATATAGTTTTTATGGTCTAAATATAGCTAACTGGCAACTGGTCTCAGCTACCATTATAATAACAGTGGTTCCTACCGTGCTCATCTTTATCCTGGGGCAAAGATATATAGTCTCTGGAATGACTTCAGGAGCTGTTAAGGGATAAATAAAATTATATTATGACTAAAATGTTTTAGTATATATTATTTTATACGATGATTGAGACCTTAATAATTGGAAAAGAAAGTATTTGTAAAATGATTTATAAACAAAACTGGAACAAGACAAAAGAAAGGTGTAAGACATTCTGGAAGAGAAAGTGCATTGATTGGGCTTATTTTTTGGAAGAGATTGCTGAAAAGTATGAAAGTGCCAAGAAAATAACACTGGTAATGGATGATCTTAATACTCATACTCCCGGATCGCGCTCTATGAGACTTTTTAGCCAGAAAAGGCAAAAGAGCTATAGGATAGGTTTAAGTTTGTGTATGCTCCCAAGTATGGAAGTTGGTTAAACAAAGCCGAGATAGAGTATACTAACCAGCCAGGTTATGCTAAGAAGGATTGGTACAACAAAGGATGTTGTACCAGAGTTTTTGGTATCTTAAAAGTCAAGCTATATAACAAGTGCAACTATTGACATTAATGAGGGTGTCTATATGGGTTGAAACATTGGAAAAATAAGTATCAGGTTGTTGTGATGATAAAATGCGTAAGTTTTTTCATGATAATGTGGTAAAGTTTTACAAATTATTTTAAGAAAGGACATGATAGTATATGGATTTACAAAAATATGTAAGCAACATAAGGGGATTTAACTATACACCAAGCTACTGTACAACAGGTTATGAGCAATGGATGAATTTTAACCCTTATGTATGGAGTGTTGAAATTACAAGAGGAAAAAAATACTTCCCAGGTTTAAATATGCTAAGGATTTGGCTTGATTGGGATGCATATTTACGCAATCCTCCAGGTTTCTTGAAGAATTTTGAAAGAGTAGTGAACATATGTGGAAATCTTGGGATTGATGTTAACCCAACTCTTTTTAATAGATGGCATGATTTTAATTATGATTTTGGCGGTATATATTATGATCATCTTACAGGCAGTAATTTTATGTGTTTTGAGAATTACATAAATGATTTAGTTGGAAGCTTCAAAGATGATCCACGTATAGGAATGTGGGACTTGTGTAATGAACCACTAATTTATAACAAAAATGAACCACTGTGCCAATTAGAAGTTGAATGGCTGAAATGGATTGCAAATAAAGTCCGAGGTGCTGATGTAAAGCAGCCTGTAACAGTTGGCACATGGGGTGCTGAAACATCAATTGGGGTAGGATATCATGAAGCGACAGAATGGAAACAGAACGGCTTTTCCACAGAATGGGTGTCGGAGTTATGTGATGTGTTATGTTTTCACCCATATCAACCCTGGCAGGATGATGGACTAGAAAAGTTCTGCGACTTGTCTGTAAATATTGCTAAAAAGCATGGGAAGCCGTTAATTGCCAACGAGACGTGTACGGGCTCGCTTGATGATAATACCAGAGTACAGATTATTAATAAAACACTTAAAACATTAAAGGACAGGGGTATTGGCTGGTGTGCGTGGACGCTTCACGCAGGATCTATGATAAGTTCAAATAGAGAAATAACTGAAAGCAATTCTTATATGGCATTCATAGATATTGACGGTTCACTGAGGGCAGGACATGAGGTATATAATTTGTATTAAACAGATCAAGTGAAAAGCGACTCTATTATAAATACTAAAGATCTCTATTTTGCTATAAAAAATAATCAGATTGCCGGAG
>CAZKVA010000132.1:0-5016 GCA_964556035.1 uncultured Actinomycetota bacterium | reverse complement strand
TTTTGAATTCAATGCAGAAAACCACGCACTAAAGTGCGTGGTTTTCTGCGCGCTCTTGCGGGTTGTTATTAGAAAATAAAATTTTAAATTTTCAAAAACAATACAATAGTTTCATAATTTAGCAGGAACTAATTAAAAACTCTGATATAATAACTAATATTACAAATTGACCTCAAGACAAGCTATGAGTAAATTAACTGATTATCTAAACTGCCAGAGATTTATTGTGATAAGTGAGTTAAAGTTTAAGGACACCTGCACGAAACCGAATGTTTTTCACTGTGACTTTACATATAAGACAGTTGACTGTATTTTTGACTCTCTTGAAAAAATAGCAATAGAAATTGAAAGTCTAAAAAGAACAGAGGAAAAATAAAACAAGTATATATACATATAAAAATCTCTCTATCAAGTTCAAAAGATATCAAAAGATAGTGACATCCTAAACGGCAATAAATTACCTTGCATCCTCAAAGTCAAACAATATTCAAAGATTTTCCGGCATCTAAGGGAGGTTCTGGGTCAAAGTGTTTTGCTATTAGAGGGGGCGGTCCTGTTGTTTGAAGAAGAGCCATTCCGTTTTGGTTTTAAAAAATAAATGATACTGGCTGGCCCGGGTTGCGAAATTTCGAACCTTTTTCTCAAAGAATTGAGTAATCTTAAAGAAAATCTTCAATAAATAAAATAAATGATATATTTACAATAGGTATAAAAATGGTATAATTTCTATACCATGAAATTTGAGTTTGACAAAAGTAAAAATGAATCTAACAAACAAAAACATGGTATTGATTTTAATGAAGCCAAAGAATTATGGGAAGATTTTGATTATGTTGAGATTCCTGTTAAAACAAGCGATGAACCAAGATTTCTTATAATAGGTAAGATTACTGAAAAATATTGGACTGGAGTTATTACTTACCGAAGCGATAATATCAGGATTATTTCAGTCCGCAGATCTAGAAAGGAGGAAATTGATATTTATGAAAGCTAATGAATTTGAAAAAAAATTTGATGAAAATAATGATATAACAGAACATCTTGAGCTGTCTAAATTAAAAAGACAAAAACAGAAACAAAAAAGAGTAAATGTAGATTTTCCTTTATGGATGATTGATTTGTTGGATAAAGAAGCCAGCCGTCTAGGGGTACCAAGACAGTCGATTATTAAGGTATGGTTAGCAGAGCGTCTTGAAAAAGTATCTTAGAGGTTGGCTGCCCCGAGGTGTGAAATTTCGAACCAAATTGTGTGTCCAGCTTAAGCTGGTATGTTCAACAGGAGATAGTCCTGTCAGGGTAGAAGCCAGAAGCCCTGTAGCTTGGATAGCGGGGAGGAAGTTGTAGAGGAAACTGAGGAAGAACCGGAAAATGCAGAAATAGCAAAACAAAACATATTTGAATTTTTAGAATTTAGTTAGCATGTCGGGACCAATATTTTAAAATAAGGACAATTGTTAAGTTTGATTCTGGCTTTTTAATAAAATAATATTGATAGAGTATATGGGATTCAAGCTTTCTTCCTGCAGATCTTATAAATCATATGGCATGGTATTTTGGTAAATTGATATTTACTTTTATATCCTTTATAGTACTGAAAACACTTATTTTTGCGCTTGATTTTGATTGTTAAATAATTTTAAAAATAATTTGGAAATAGAAAGTATTGAATAATGATAATCGGAGAGCTAAAGAAAAAGCTTTTAGAATATTTGAAAAATAAACTGGGAGATGAAGCCAGAACCGGTGGCATTGCAATAGAGGAACCGAGAAACAGGGATTTTGGCGACCTTTCCACAAATGCTGCTATGGTTCTTGCTCCTGTAATGAAAAAAAGTCCGATGGATATCGCTCAGGTGATCGTGGATGAAGCTATTTCCGGATGGGAAGAAGTCGAAGATATAAATATAGTAAAACCAGGATTTATAAACTTCAAACTCAGATCCGGCTATCTTGTAGAAACCTTAAAGGAGATAGTAAAAGACAGGGAAAACTATGGAGAAAATAATAGCGGCCGGGGGGTAAAGGTCCAGCTTGAATATGTCAGTTCAAACCCGACTGGTGAACTCCATATAGGCCATGGAAGATGGGGGGCCCTGGGGGATTCACTGGCAAATATCTATAGAGCTAATGGCTATGAAGTCCAGAAGGAATACTATGTAAATGACTATGGTACCCAGGCAGAAAATTTTGCCCGATGTGCTGAAGCCCTTTATTTGGAACATTTTGAGAAAAAAGTGGATTATCCCGAAGATGGATATCCCAGGAAGATAGTAGCAGTTGCGGTTAAGAAACTTGTAAAAAAACACAAGGATAGTTTTCTATCCGGGGATATGGATCAAGACCTTACGGATAATGGAACGGATAGCGGGGCCAAAGATAGTGGAGAGAAAAAAAGTGATGGAAAGTACTTAAGTGATTTCACTGGGTTCAAACAGGAGATCATAAAGATAATGACCGGTCATATAGAAGAGACGCTGGGCAGGATGGGTGTAGAATTTGACAGGTGGTTTTATGAAAGCAGCCTTTACGCTGGGAAAAATTTTGAGAAAACGATAAAGGACCTGAAAGCAAGGGACCTGGTATACGACAATGACGGCGCCCTCTGGTTCAGGTCCTCTAATTATGGAGATGAAAAGGACAGGGTAGTCATAAGGGGTGATGGGAATCCCACCTATTTTGCTTCAGACATAATGTATCTTGAAAGCAAAGCCGAAAGAGGATTTGACAGGATCTTCTATATTCTAGGTGCTGATCATCATGGATATGTCGACAGGCTGATCGCTGTTGGAAAGGCCCTGGGAATTGAGGAGGGAAAGCTGGAGATCATCATCGGCCAGCTGGTAAATATCGTCAAAGACGGCCAGGCCATAAAGATGTCCCGCAGAAAGGGAAAACTCTATACATTGAGGGATCTCGTGGAAGAAGTCGGCAAGGATGCGGTCAGGTATTTTTTCAGCAGCGTTTCTTTCGATACCCCTATGGATTTTGATATTGGGCTTGCTAAACAGCGTTCAAACCAGAATCCGGTATATTATATTCAGTATGCCCATGCACGGATCGAGAGCATATTTAAAAAGATAAGGAATGCGGTACCCGTAAACATGGAGCTTGCAGATATGTCACTTGAAAGATTTGATTTCTCACAGCTTGAACTAAAGAGCGGCAGTGGAAAGCAGATAGCAAAAATACTTGCACTTTATCCGGATATTGTATATGGCAGCTGCAAAAGTAATGCACCGCATATGATAACTCAGTATCTTTTCCGGCTGGCGACAGAATTTCACCATTTTTATAATAAACACAGAATACTAAAAGATACAGAAAACGGACCTACTGTAGAGCCCGGCAGGGTCGGTCTTATCCTGTTGGTACAAAGAGTGCTTAGAAATGCTTTGAACCTTCTGGATATATCCGCACCTGAAAAGATGTAAGTGTCCTACCCGGGGAGCCAGCATACCCCAATGTTGATAATATAAACAGGTTTAATATTGGAGCCTATTCTCTCATAATGGGTAATTTCATCCTGAATGTTTTCCCTTTGAACTTTAAGTTCCCTAAGGCGCTCAGCTATAAGGGACAAATCAATTACTCCGCTTTCTATAGCTTCATATTGCCGTCTGGATCTTAATTGCAAATCGGCAGCTTTATTTTTTAGTTCTGTAATTTTTCTACCATGGTCTGTTCTAAGAGATTTTGTAGCAGAATTAATATTATCTACTAATTTCTTCATATTTGAATCAGAAAATATTAGTTCTTTCACTCTACTTATAATATCTTTATCAAGTTCATCGGTCCTTAGCCTCCTTCCCGGGCATACAGCTTTACCTTTTTTAGCATAGTTTATGCAGTTATAATAGGCATATTTTTTATTCCTACCATATCCGGTAACTCCGAAAGAACCGCCACATTTTACACATTGCATAAGTCCCGAGAGGAGATGTTTGCTTGATGTAACCCGAGCTGGTGTATTTTTAGGATTTGAAAAACCGGGGATTCCCGCTTTTGTTCCTAAAAAAAGAAATAGATGAGCCCCAGTATCATATCATAGAAGATGAAACTCCCGGAACCTTAAACAGGTCCTGGGCACGGCCTATACAGAAGATATATGAAGTGGACCCACTGACATGTCCCCGATGCGGGAAAAAGATGAGAATAATCGCCTTTATAGAAGATTATAAGATCGTTAAGAAGATACTCGATTATCTGGGTATATATGAGTTTGGTAAAAAGAGGGCTCCTCCAAAAATAAATACTTCTCCTGATGAGTTTGATGATTATATAGACTGTGATCATGTGTGTTAGTATAGTAATAAGGTTGCAGGATACTGGCTTGTTATAAAATAGACCTGGATATAGTATTTTTCTTATTTATTCTTCCATTCTGCGTATTTCTTGCTTCAGCATCATGATCTATGGTGCTTATCGGATCTGATAACCTAAAATATGTCGACTTTTGGCTGTTTATGGAATGGTGATCCAGAGCAAGTTCTTATAAATACCATAGGCCATGGTGCTTTTTGAATCTGATAATCTTTGGTTATTGTAATTTCTGGCTAATTATAGGTTAGCGGCCCATAAGTAAGTTCCTATAAATTTCTGGTTATGAAAACAAATCAGAATGTGTTCCTGTTCTAATTAATATAATATCATTATCAAATAATTGATAAATCAGTAACCAATCAGATTGAATATGACATTCTCTGCAGCTAACATAATTATCAGTTAAATTATGGTCCTTATTCTTCCCAGGTAACCGCTTGCAGCTTTCGAGCAATTTAATAATATATTTTATTTGCTGCATATTGTATCTACGTTTTATACATAGCTTAAAATCTTTTTTAAACTGAGTCGTATAATGTACGTTTTTATTCATACGTCCATTTCCTCAAAAAATTCATCTACGCTTTTAGCTTTTAACGGTATTATGCCTTTTTTAATTTCCTCTGCTTCTTTCATTGCGGCCAGGGTTATTTCATTAGGTCGCGGCACTTTTACAGGGAATGGCAGACCACCAGT
>CAZKVA010000131.1:4035-5023 GCA_964556035.1 uncultured Actinomycetota bacterium | reverse complement strand
TTCGAACATTTTTTTGAAGGTATTAATTAATTTGAAAGAGTTATTAGTAACCATATAAAATAAATTTCTACTCTGGCTGGCCACTGTGCGCAATATTAGAATCACGATAATGACTTCAAGGGAAGATATTTTTATACCTGAATTGGGGTATAATTAAGAAGTTCCTAATTATTTTAATTATATTATTTTTAAAAGTACTAAAATTGATTGCCAATATTATATCGAGAATAAAAAGGAAAAACTAATATGAAAAAGACACTTAATACAACTCTTATAGTGATATTAACAGCCGGCTTGATACTATTGACTTTCGGATGCAAACGATCTTCTACTTCACAGTTCGAGCAGCAGGAAAGGGTAACAGAGATACAAGTAGAAACAGAAGTCGAGACCCTAGTTACAGAAACAGTAATCGAGACTACTCTTATGGAGACACAATCACAGAAGTTACTAGACCAGTCCAAAGAAGTGGAGGCAAAGTTTGGTGAGCTTGATGCAAATGTTGAAAATATAGGAAACATTTTTACTTTTATTGATCAAAATATTAGAGATTCAACTCCTGAACTTGCCTCAGAAATGGTATATACAGTAATGGAGTTATGTGAGGAATATAAATTTGATTTTACCGATAAATTTTACAATACGGAAGTTCAGAGTACTATAGGCAATATGCTGCCTTCGCTGGAGAGTATAGACCTGAGCATACTTTTAGCAACTGACAACCAGATGGTAAAAGATCTTATTCAGGAGACCATTAATAAAAAGTATAAATTAATAGCGATACCGGGTTTAATATTGCCCCTGGTAGACTAGAAGGCCTATGATGTTTACAGACCCTTACTTACTCAAGAGATGAATGACTACATAGACATCGAGCTTGATGAGTCGGAACATCCCTCAGTTTTAGATGCTGGGATAGTCATATCTATAGACGACTTTATAGGAAGGATTCTAAAATCAATGGATTATGTATCAAACTACCCTGGTT
>CAZKVA010000131.1:0-4025 GCA_964556035.1 uncultured Actinomycetota bacterium | reverse complement strand
CAGAACTGGCAAAGTAGAGCAGTTCAATAAGGAAAGAATATTTGTCTATCTTAGTGGTATAGACAATAATATGGTTTTTGATTCTAGTGGAAAGATAATACCAAATAGGCTATCTGAATTTGAAAACAACCTTGAAAAATATGGTGATACTGAATTTGGTAAGATACTGAGTTCGTATCTTGACTTACTAGAGCAGGAAGGTTTTATGAGGACAAAGGAGGTGGATGATTTTCTGAGTAATTTAAGATATCTGTAACACAATTGTCTTATGTGGCTGGGGAGAGAGGATTCGAACCATAAATAATGTATTGATTTATATATTTATATTAGTATTAATACAATTATAGTGGTGGGCCTATCTGGACTCGAACCAGAGACCTCATCCTTATCAGGGATGCGCTCTAACCTACTGAGCTATAGGCCCTCTCCATTTGACACAGAGGACAAAGTATCAATTTAACCTTTTTTTGTCAAGGCAGAACAGTGTGAAAATAGCCATATGATAAATGCTGAACAGCTGTTTTTAACCATAATATTATGATTGAGGATGTTCCAGCTTCTATTCGCTTTTAGCTTTTACTTCCCTGCTGGTAATCCTTAACTCTATGCCGCCGCTTATCCTGAGGATAACATTGCCGATCCATACCATGAGTGTCCCAACTGCTGCATAAAATACTGAAGCGATAAGTCCGCCGACTATGCCGAGAATTATATACAGCACACTACCTCCGCCGATATTACCCAGTCCAAAATTGGCAAACCCAAGATTACCCAGTCCAATACTATTAAATATATCGGGGACATTTACACCAAAAGATGATAGACCGGCCCAGGCAAGCAAAGCTACTATACCCATTATTATGACAGATAGGATGAAGAAAATAAGATAGAAGATAAGTAAGAATTTAAAACTTGAAAGTTCGCTGATGCTGCGTATGACTTTTCTCTCAATATTTACCATTTTTTACCCCCCAAAAATCAGGTATAGTCCAATACTATAAATATATTATTGGACTATACACTATCAATTATATTATAAGTTCTAATCAAAAAGGGACAGTCTTACATCTTTGTCCAGTTTTCAGCAAGTTTCCCGAATCCTGGGAACATATAATACTCGCCATTATTAGCTTTCATTATGATTATTATCCTTATAACCAATGCGGCTATCCAGATAATCGGGAAGCAAAAAGCTCCTATCACTACAACTGTAAGAATAGCTGCGATAATATAACCAATTACCTCTGCTGCTCCGATCACTATTGACTGCATAGCATGAAACTTCACAAAACGGTTTTCTTTTTCAAGCAGGTAGATTATAAGTCCTGAAAGCCATCCGGCTCCGATCAGAAAACCTACATGTGAAATAAGAACTGCTACTTTTGGTTCCATCCCGGTAGAACTTTTTTTATTAAAATCAGGATGTACTTCTGGTTTTGCATCTGCCATTTTTCCCCCTTTTTAGGTTGGTATTTGTTCCGTTAGTAAATTCTAAGAATTCTTTATAAACAATATTAAATAATTTTATTTATTGAAATTTATAATAACAGATTTATATCTTAAATTAAATTAAATTATAAAATAAACAACCATAATCCACTACTCTGATGCCATAATGGAATATGAACCTACCTTATTTCCTTTCTTAAGATTTATAACCTTAACTCCCTGCGTGGATCTTCCAGTACTGGAGATCGACTTAGCAGGTATCCTTATAAGGATGCCACTT
Source organism: uncultured Actinomycetota bacterium (assembly GCA_964556035.1). GTDB lineage: Bacteria > Actinomycetota > Humimicrobiia > Humimicrobiales > Humimicrobiaceae > M55B120. Next base: position 2,296 of record CAZKVA010000131.1, on the reverse strand, counting down.
TCAGATATTATCATAAGGTCATATTCATCCTTGAGTATTCCTGCTCCTGCAGCTTTCCCTTTTTTCTCTGTTATTTTTAACGTCCTTACACCCTGACCGCCTCTTTTTTGCATATTATACTGAGATAGTGCGGTCCTCTTTCCAAAACCGTTTTCTGTAATTATGAAAAGATCTGCGTCAAGTTCCTTTACGACTATCATCGAAAGAACTTCATCATCACCTTTGAGCCTCATACCTTTTACACCCTGGGACGCTCTTCCCATCGGTCTGCAGTCCTTTTCACTGAACCTTATGGCCTGGCCATTCCTTGATACCATTATCACTTCATCATTGCCATTTGATTTCTTAACACTTATAAGTTCATCGCCTTCATTTATATTAATAGCGATTATGCCATCTTTACGGGACGTATCATAAGCTTTTATTGCTGTCTTTTTTATAAGTCCCTTCTTGGTACCCATTATGAGGAAATTTTTATCATTATATTCCTTGACTGCGATTATTGCCGCGACCTCTTCACCTGGTGCAAATGGGAGAAGATTGACGATCGCCTTTCCCTTGGAGGTACGGCTGCCTATCGGAAGCTGGTGGACCTTGATCCTGTATACCTTTCCAAAGTTTGAAAAGAACATCATATAATGATGCGTTGATGCGATAAAAAGATGCTCTACAAAATCATCGTCCTTTAAATTGGTGCCTGTGACCCCCCGGCCGCCCCGGCCCTGTTTCCTATAAGTGGTGACAGGTAATCTTTTTATATAACCGGAGTGGGAGATCGATATCACATTTTCCTCCTCAGGAATCAGGTCCTCTATATCTATATCTGATTCGTCAGCGGAAATATCGGTCCTTCTCTCATCCTCAAATTTTTTACTTGTCTCCCTGAGCTCTTTCTTTATCTCACCATATATGAGTTTCTCGCTTGCAAGGAGCTCTTTCAGTTTCTTTATCAGTTCCTGTATCTCTTTGTACTCTTTCTTGATTTTCTCTCTTTCAAGACCTGTCAAACGGTGGAGCCTGAGGTCCAGTATTGCCTGGGCCTGTATAGGTGAAAGATCAAATTTCTTGACCAATTTGTCTTTAGCAGTAGGAGCATCCTTCGAAGACCTTATCGTCTTTATTACCTCGTCAAGATTGTCCAGCGCTATAAGAAATCCTGCAAGTATATGTTCCCTTTCTTCTGCTTTCCTGAGTTCGAATTTCGTTCTTCTGACAATTACTTCATAACGGTGTTTTACATATTCAACTATTATACCTTTAAGATTCAGTGTTTTTGGTGTCCCGTCCACAAGACTGAGCATTATAACGCCAAAAGTATCCTGGAGCTGGGTATTTTTATATAGTGAGTTTATTACGACAAGGGGCACACTATCCTTTTTAAGCTCTACTACCACCCTCATACCGCTTTTATCTGATTCATCCCTGAGATCGCTGATGCCTTCAAGTTTTTTACCTCTTACAAGTTCTGCTATCTTTTCGACCAACCTTGCCTTATTGACCTGGTATGGAAGCTCGCTGATTATTACCTGTGTCTTTCCCTTGCGGGGCTGCTGCTCCTGATGGACCCTTCCCCTTACGACGAGCCGTCCCCTGCCTGTCTCATAAGCCTCCCTTATTCCATCAAGACCCATTATGATCCCACCCGTCGGAAAATCGGGACCCTTTATCTTTTTCATCAGATCCTTCACCGTTGCTTCAGGATGATCGATATTATAGATAATGCCATCTATTACTTCGGAAAGATTATGAGGAGGTATATTGGTAGCCATCCCGACGGCTATTCCTGAGGATCCATTTACCAGGAGATTTGGTATCTTTGATGGAAGAACAGCAGGCTCCTTTAAGGAACTGTCAAAATTATCTACAAAGTCTACTGTATCTTTTTCAATACCTATAAGAAGTTCTTCCGCAAAGGATGAAAGCCTGGCTTCTGTATACCTCATAGCCGCTGCCCTGTCGCCGTCAACGGACCCGAAGTTTCCGTGGCCGTCCACCATCATATACCGCTGGGAGAAATCCTGGGCCATCCTGACCATTGCATCATATACGGCAGTATCTCCATGGGGATGGTACTTACCAAGGACCTCACCGACTATTCTTGCACTTTTTTTAAACGGTGTATTTGACCTCATCCCCATATCCTGCATGGCATACAATATCCTGCGGTGTACGGGTTTTAAGCCATCTCTTATATCAGGCAGGGCTCTTCCTACAATAACACTCATTGCATAACTCAGATAGGAATCCTGCATTTCTGATTCTATTTCAACATTCTTTATCTTTCCCTTGAGTTCAA
>CAZKVA010000130.1:0-5152 GCA_964556035.1 uncultured Actinomycetota bacterium | reverse complement strand
CATATTTTCTAATTCCGCATAGCTTGTATGATCGATCTGTGAAGCATCTATGCCAAGGGATTTGGAATTAAGACCTTCAAGGACTTCTATAAGCTTTTTAAACCTATTCTTTTTATAGAGGATTATTTCTATCTTTGGATCAGAAATAGCTTTTTTAGCTTCCTCAAGAAATATGAAATTTACCAGAAGGTAAGATTTTTCAGGAGAAACTAGTAATATACTGTTTGAATCCTTGCCGTAGAACCCGGTTAAATAAAAGATGTTTTCATCTTTTAGAACGATATAATTTTCGAGGTTGGTCCTATTTAAATTTGAAGTGATATTATTTATTCTTAACCGGTATTTATCAGAAATTATTTTTAATCTGCTTTTATATGTCATAAACTACAATCATTTGACGAGTTCCTGCCAGCTATACACAAGAAGGATATCATTAAACTGTGGTACAGCTTGACCCAGAAATTCGGCAATTCCATAACGGTAAAATATTTTTGTGTTCTGACCAAGTATCAATGTATGGGATACCGAACTGCCAGTTAGCACGGTCCCTGTCGAGGTTTCTATTGTATTATTACAAATAATCATTGCTGCTATATTTGGATCATTCTCTCCCGACCCCCCCTGTGCGCTGGTCATGTCAAGATTGACATTTTGCTGTGATACCAAAGTAAGGAGCGCTGTTTCTGGAAAAGATAACCAATCTTCCGGGATAGCCCTTGCATAAGCACTTATGTTTCCAGTAGCTATCAGGTTAGCATGTCCATCATACTCAATAGTGAATTTCTTACCAGATGTCTTTCCTATATCAATATTGCCACTAACAATAATATTACCATCAATGTTTAATACCCCATCTATAAATTCAAGATATCCGGCAAGCTCTGTGCTAGCATCTGAACCATTTATCTTAAGCTCCTCATCACCAATATAGAGGTCACCATTGACTTCAAGAGCTCCAAGCGCCCTGACTCCAGTTAAGTAAGCTTCGTCTATCTCAGGCAGGCCAATATCTATCATAATATTATGAAATTCTGCTACATAGACATCCACATTGCCTGGTGGATTCATGGGATCTACTTCCGGACCATTATGTTCATACATCTTACCACCCATAAAAAGAAGTATGGGCCAGTCCGGGGCGCCTATCTGTGAACTTCCTACAACAACAATATCTCCTAGGACAAAAAGTGGTCCCTCCTGGAAAATTGAATTACCGGTGATCATTCCAAAATCGCCTGCCACAAATAAAGGGCCAGTAATGTTTGTGTTACCAGCGATCTGTGCAGAACCCATAGCCTCTTCTGAAAATATAAAATCATAGAGGTTAAAAGATATTAACCTTACTCTGACAGTTCTTGTCATTCCACTTTCAGTATCAGTTCCGGCAGATTCTACAGAATAACCGAATGGTGCATATTGGTAATCATTCTCGATGTCAGGGGAGTAATCAACTACAAAAGAACCAATTACCGCACCATCATCATCAAGAACGTCTTCATCATAAGAATCATCAAATTCAAAGTATTCATTTCCGCCTGCACTAAATATGTCAAATCTTAAATACCAGTTTGAAAGGCCAGCCTCAGCAATATTTAGGGCTTTTAACTCACCTTCATCTAATTCAACAAAGCCTATATCCCTGAATAGAAATTGAATCATTGAGGTTATAAGAAATATTGCAACAAAAGACATTATTAAAACAAGTAAAAATACATTTCCCTGTTTATTATTTAAGTATTTAAATATATTTTTCATTTTTATTCTTTATCTTATATTTACTAATAAATCCTATTCCTTAAAGTTATCATTGTGTTTAGCTCCATAGTTCTTAAGCTCAAGCTTCCACTCTGGTCTATGCTTACTGTCATGTCTACAAATTTAATATTTTGAAGTTCTTCATCACTTACCTCATCATATGGAGAAACACCAAGATCGTTATAATATAAAAATATATCGGGATCTATAATGTTTTTAATATATAGGCGTGCCTCTGCACTATCAACCTGTCTATATAGATTAAAATGGCTCTCCTCTGCTACCAGATAATACCTTATTCTTTCATAATATTCATCCTCATCGACATTGCTCATGAAAATCACTTCATCATTATTTGCAATAATAATATCATTTGTCTCTCTTATATCTTTGCTTATACGGTATATCACCAACCTGGCATCTATTTCAGATCTTACAATATTTATTACATCCCTATTTGTCCTTCCACTTGTAAGAAAGAGAGAAGAAACCAATGCAACAATAATAAAAATCAGCAATATCACCAGAAGCATTTCAACAAGACTAAAACCTTTTTGATTTTTAATAATTTTCATATTAATTAGTTGTCACCGAATTACTTGGGTCACTTAGATTGTCAATCTCATATAAGGCCTTGATATAGAAAGTGTAATCATCTTTATCGATATAATTATCATATGTCAAATCAGAAGTAGTACCTACTGGTAGCACCACCCCATCCCTGTATATTTGATATTCTACTATAATAGCCTCTGTATCAGGAGCGGACCATGCGAGATACACTGTTTTACCGTTAGGGCTATATCCTGTGATCTCTAAATTCTGTGGAGGCATTGGATAAACAGTGTTAACAGAATTGCTGTATTCACTTAGATTGTCACCTTCGTAAAGGGTTCTTACATAGAAGATATAATCAGTTATACCGATTATATTTTCTAATACCACTTCAGTAGTGGTACCAACCACTTCTCCGTCCCTGTATACCTGATACCCTTCAATAATAAGTTCTGTATCAGGGATAGCCCATGAAAGATGCACAGTTCTAGTACTATCATTATCGCCGCTGTAACTGTCGATCTTTAAATTTTCAGGAGGAGGATAGATGAATGGTGATCCTGTCGTAATAAAATTACTTGAGACACTCTCAACATCACCATCGTAAACTGCGGTTACATGGTAGGTGTACACAGCATCATCACCGGGTAGATCAGAATATTCTTCTCCAAAACCAAAAAATACGACTACTGGAAATCCCAGGTCGTTCCTATAGACATTATATTTTACTATTTCCCTTTCTGTGTCAGGGGCTTCCCAATTAAGTATTATTTCTCTGGGTTCTTCTTCTCCTTCATCAGAGAATATTACAAGGTTCTTAGGGGGAGGGTAAATATTAACTATAGTCGCTTCCTCTCCAACAGGAGGATACAGCTGTGTAACAACATTAACAGGAAATGTCATGTAACCACCAAAAACTGATACTTTTAGTTGCTTATAAGCATACATATCTTCATATGCCGGAGTTACAGCATATGTTATGTTGAATTCATCTTCTACTTCAGGTAATGATCCTGAATACTCCGACATCCATGGATTGTCTTCATCATCTTCTTCAGTAATAATTATTTCGGAATAATCAATAGATTTTATTATCTCTATTTTTTCATTTGCAATTGCCAGTGCTTCAGTTTTTGATTTATTAATTCTCATAGTATTAACTGCAGTTATTGTCCCTCTTACTAAAACAGTTGATACTATGGCAATTATTAAAAAAGCAATAACTACCTCAATAAGAGTCATACCATTCTTTTTCTTTAGCCTTTTTGAGATTTTTGCTATTAAATTACTAAAAATATTTATCATAAGCTTCTAAGATATGGTAACCATTTTGAATAAAACCGGTTACTGATGATAATTAATTCTTTTTTAAAATAAAATCCATCGCCATAGCATAGCCTCTAAGGCCAAAACCGCTTATAACTCCAGAAACAGCAGGTGAAATAACTGATTTAGCTCTCCAGCCTTCCCTGGTATAAATATTTGATATATGGACCTCTATAGTAGGGATCTTTACAGCTTTTATCGCATCATAGATACTGTAGCTGTAATGTGTCAGTGCCCCTGGGTTTAGTATAATATTATCAATAGTACCGATAGCCTGATGCATACGATCTATTATTTCGCCTTCATGATTGGATTGAAAATAATCAAGTCCGGCATTATTTTTAATCGCAGTTTCTTTCAAATCCTTAAGGATCTCATCAAAACTGATAGTTCCATATACCTCTTCTTCACGCTGTCCCAGAAGATTGAGATTTGGCCCATTTATTATTAATATTTTTTTCATTTCTATAAATTCCTCTAATAATTAATGCATTAAAATATAATAGCCGTAATAATACTGTAATTATAGGCTATTTTATATAATAATGCGATATTGTATGAATATAATAATAATTTAATTATTCATACAATTATTTATACTCTTTACAATAATTTCTTTTTTAAGGTTATTGTAGAAGACAGGTCTGTTTACTTTCTTAAGAAGAATGAACTTGTTTGAGGTTCCGGTAAACTTTTTATCATATTTTAATGCATCAATGATCTTGTCTATGTTTATTTCGGGTATCTCAGAAGGTAGTTTTAATAAACCATATATTTCCTTTATTTCTTCCAATACAGATCGATCTATATAGCCCAGATTTTTAGAGATATCAAGCGCAGCGACCATACCCATCCCAACTGCCTGCCCATGGTTAATATTTTTCAGGCCTCCAGCGTTTTCGATAGCATGTCCTATAGTATGCCCAAAATTCAATAAATTGCGATATCCTGTATCAAATTCATCTTTTTCGACTACTTTTGTCTTTATCAATGCACATTTATAAATAATATCTTCGAAGCCTTTAAGGTTTATAAGATTTTTGAGCCTTTCCGGATTTTCTTTGTCAGTATTGATCTTAAACCATTTTAATATCTTTCTATCAAAAACCAGCCCATATTTTACTATCTCACCAAGTCCGTTTATTATTTCTTTTTCTTCAAGAGTGCTCAGGACAGAAGGATCCATAAGTATCATATGAGGTTGATAGAAGGAACCTATTACATTTTTTATCCCTTTATAATTTACAACTACTTTACCGCCAATACTGCTGTCTACCTGAGCTATTATAGTTGTAGGGATTTGAATGAACCTTATGCCTCGATGGAATGTAGCTGCAATATAACCGCCAAGATCACCTATTACTCCTCCACCAAAAGAAACCATTATATCATTTCTATGAATATTATTATCAATAAGCCTTGAATAAACAAATTCAGCGCTTTCAAGATTTTTATACTGTTCTCCATCCTTCAATTTTATTATCTCATATTTAAATCCTGTTTCCCTGCATAATGA
>CAZKVA010000129.1:0-5194 GCA_964556035.1 uncultured Actinomycetota bacterium | reverse complement strand
GGGAGGGTTTTTATGAATCATATATTTAATGAAGAAGATATTAAAAAAAAGGTATTTGATGACCGGTGGGTAAAGTTTGCATTCGGCCCCGAAGGTTTGGCAAAAACTGAAAATCTTAATATGGGCATAACAGAGTTCCGCGATGGAATGACCTCTCTGACACATAAGCATGATGTGGATGAGGCCCTATATATAATTACCGGTAAAGGAAGCGTAAAAATAAATGAAGAGACTCACAGCATAAGAGCCGGGGATTTTATCCATGTCCCCAAGGGAAGCGACCACACCCTGCTCACAGACCAAAAAAGTAAGCTTAAGATATTTTTTGTATTCTCAGGAACCACAAAAATAGACTACTAGGAGCCAGTCCGATAACTGGATCTCGGCTGAGCCCAGTTATCGGACTGGCTCCTGGCCAAATATTTTTATATAATCTATATTGCAATATTAGAATATATATAGTATTATCTTATTAATATAGATCAATTATTTTTAATATTTGGTTTTTATTTATTTATTTTTCTGGAGGCAAGATGGAATTTTTTAATTTACACCACGGGATAATAATAGAATGTAATTTCGCCGGAATTAACAAGCTGGAAGCAATAGTGGAAACGACCAATGACCTGGACTTTATAGTCGGATATAAAGTAGGCGCCGAACTTGCAACAAGCTCCAGGATCAAAGATATTGTTGCTACAGTAAAAAAATATACCAATCTCCCTGTGATCTATGACCACCAGAAATTCGGTTCAGATGATCCTATGTTTAGCAGAGGTAGTTTCCTGGAAACTTTGAAAGATGCTGGCGTAGACGGTTTGATCATATTTCCTCACGGAGGAGTAGGTACGCTAGAAGCTGCGGTCCGCAAGTGCCTCGATCTTGGCATCTTCCCTATAGTCGGCGGCGATATGGTACATGAGGGATATACAGAAGAAGAAGGCGGCTATATAGATAATGCTGCTCCCCAGAAGATGTATGTTGACGGGGCAAATTTCGATGCACAACATTTTGTCATACCCTGTACGCGCCTGGACCGTATGAAGATATACTGCCACAGACTCGGTAATATGGTAAACAATCCTATCCTATTTATCACGGGTGTGGGCGTAGAGACATGTGATGATCTTGCAAAAGCATGCGAGATAGTAAAGCAGTACCATAGCTATGTGATCATAGGCAGGGAAATAACGGATGAAAAAGATTACCGGAAAGCTGCCGAAAAAAATTGGAAAAAACTCCCGGTAAGCAGTTAGTAGAAAAAATTATTTAAGATATAAGATGCAGGAGAAAAAAGTGAAAAAGGAAAATTTCTATAATCTACATGCAGAGATGTGCAAGACTATTGCTAATCCCAGAAGACAGGCCATCCTGGATACCATAAGGAACGGAGAGATGACTGTTTCCGAGCTTATCAAAAAAACCGGTATCAGACAGGCTAATCTATCTCAGCATCTTGCGATACTGAGGTCAAAGGGAGTAGTAAGTACCCGCAGGGACGGAAATAATGTGCACTACTCGCTATCGAATTTGAAGATCATTGAAGCATATGACCTTATAAGCGAGGTACTGGAAGATTCCGCTACTTCAAGGGATAAGACTATCAGGGAAGGTATTGGAAAATAGAAAACCTGCTGGCAGGATGATGACGGTACCAGTGGTTTTTGATTAGCTGGATGATTTATAGCAGTATTAAAAAAGGATAAAAAAGAGGAGAATAAAATGTCTGATAAAAATGGAAAAAAGAAAATGGCGATGGCGGTGATGAGCGGTGATATGGACAAACTTTTTGGAGCTTTTATCATAGCAACAAGTGCGGCAGCATCAAATATGGACGTCACCATGTTCTTTACATTCTGGGGACTCAGGGCCATAAAAAAGAATGCCAGGACAGGCAAAAGTTTTATGGGTAAGATGATGGGCATAATGGAAGGCGGGGACATAAATAAGGCAGATCCCAGCAAGTACAGCTTTGGCGGCATGGGAAGATGGATGTTTAAAAAGATGATGGGAGCCAAAAAAGTTGCTTCGCTTCCGGAACTAAGGCAAATGGCTCTGGACCTTGGGGTCAAATTTTATGGATGCCAGATGAGTATGGACGTCATGGAGATACCAAGGGAAAGCATGATAGATGAGGTCGAAGACTGCGTTGGCGGGGGCTTCTTTGTTGAAAAGGCCCTTGAAGCAGATGTTCAATTTTTTATTTGATCCACATCAGGTTATTACTGATCACAGTTAAAGTATGGGTATTTAAGTCAAATAACCGGTATCTAAAATATACTGGAAATAATATTTGAAATAATTATGTAAAAAGTAAATTTGCAAAATATGCAGATTTAGCAAGAAACCAATAAAAAGGAGGTAAATAACATGGCCGAAGAATATAAGGTGGACCTGGAGCTTGATCTGAAGGGACTACTATGTCCAATCCCGATAGTAAAAGTCAGTCAAAACATTAAAAATATACCAATAGGCGGGATTATAAAAGCAATTGCAACAGATATTGGAGCTATTGCTGACTTTCCTTCCTGGGCCAGAACTACCGGAAATGAAGTCTTAAAAACAGAGCGAAAAGACAAAGATTTAATTTTCTATATTAAAAGAGTGAAATAATATGGATACTTTTTCATTTATAGTAGCCGGAATAATGGTTTATATAGCTGTCGCTGTATTCATTGGCGGCATGATATACCAGATAACTGGATAGTTTAGAGCTCCAAAGTCTTCTGTAGACTGGGGCTCTTTCCCAGACCGAAGACAAAAACCACAAGGTTTTTTAAGGTCCTCAAGGACTCTTTTATATTTCCCCAATCTTATTCTGTTGATAAGGCTGCCTGGATCTTTACCATAATCTTTCACGGGTCACTTCTGGTTATCCTTCTGGCTCATTTCAGATTGGTCCGGGAATTTACTCCACTTGTAAAACTTATAGGACTTGATGGTATGGATACCCTTTCTGCACTTGGAGGAAAGACATTGGGGATAATAATAATATTTCCAGTACTCTTTTATCTTTTCAGACGCTTTATCACTCCCCATAAGGACCTCTCTGTACCGGAAGATTATTTTCTGATAATAATCCTTATATGCATTATTGCTTTTGGGGACCATCTAAGATTCTTCGGTGATTTTCATGTAGCCGATTACCGTGAATATGTACAGAGCTTGCTTGTGTTTAAACCATACTACCCGGAAGCTATTGCAAATTCTGATTCAAAAATAGTCCTGAGCCTGCATGTGATGTTTGTAAACATATTAGTAATCTATTTCCCATTCAGCAAATTGATGCATATCGTGTTATGAATTTCCTATACGAAGCATGGGCAAAGGAAAAGCTGCCTTTCAAGGTTACGGGTATAGTGGAAGCCATCAGCAGCTATATTGACAATGGGGAGATCAAGGTAAATGAGGGAAGTTTTAAGAAACCTATCACTTATCATGATCCCTGCCAGGTCGGAAGGAATGCCGGATTTTTTGATGAACCTAGAAAAATAATGAACACTGTGGCTGCAGATTTCAGAGAAATGACACCAAACAGGGAAAAGAACTGGTGCTGTGGAGGAGGAGGCGGCCTGGTAGCAAATCCTGAATTTGAGGATTTCAGGCTTAAAACCGGAAAATTAAAGATAGACCAGATAAAAGAAACGGGTGCACATGCCATTGTCAGTCCCTGTGAAAATTGCAGGCTGCAGCTGGATAACTTAAATCAGAAACATGGTCTTAAACTTGAGATAAAGTCACTTATGGATTTTGTAGTAGATGCAATGCCGCTGCCGGGCAATTTATAAAAAATAACCTTTATGGTTTTTTAAATTTTGTCTCTTCATGAAGCGGATGAGGCATCACAGGTTCTATTACAGTGGCTCCAAATACTTTTTTTATTTCCTCTTCAATACCTGTTCCGGATGGGACCTTATGGTCCCCGATATAATAGTCCTCGCCCATTCTATATATTGGATATTGCTTTATGGTTCCGTCTGCAAGTCTTGATCTCATAAAATACACAAACTCTTTTTTTTCATTCATTTAACCCTCTCCCTATTATGCAGTTTAATATAATCAAATATCTTCTGAATATATTATATTTTGATTTAGAATAAATATAAATCCATTATTTTTAGCACTGAAAGTCTTTTTTTTTATATTGGTTTCTGGTAGAATTTTTAAAATTTTTATTATAAATATATACTGTAAACTAATAAACTTTTTATTATTAAATAATACTTTGTAATAATATAGCCACAGAAAGATTAAACAGATATATATTAAATGAGTAGCAAAAAAGAAGTAAGGCGTCCTAAAATAAAATTATCTCTGGTGCTCGGCATAATTATGCCAATTATGATATTCGGATTATATTTCGGGTATACCAGGATCTTCAGTAATAATATCAATAATATTAATGCAATATTTTCTGGAGAAAGCCTCTATACTATAGTTGACGATATCAACTATTCAGGAGATCCAGGTCTCCTTCTTATGGTCAAAGCTGATATTTCAGCTGATATTGATAAACAGGATTCTATAGATGAAATAAATACTATGGTATCAGACTCTGTGGAAACTGAAAGCAAACTGATAAGAGAACAGAGACTCAAGGAAGAGAAGGCTAAAAGTAATCCCCCTGTAGAAAATAAGGATGATCAGGCCAACCAGGATAATACAGATTCTTCATCTGCAGATAATTCATCTACCCAGGAAGTTGCTACCGCACAGGGATTAAGCTATGTTGAGTCCCAGATGATACACTTGATCAATTCTATAAGATCAAGCCGCGGCCTTCAGCTTCTTAATCCCAATCCCGTACTCAATAGTATTGCAAGGTCCAGGAGCCAGGACATGCTGAGCCGGAATTATTTTTCGCATTATACTCCTGAAGGTAAAAACATTTTTAATATACTTGTTGAAAATGGAATAATGTATGCCTGCGGCGCTGAAAATCTTAGCCAGGCATCACCTACATCCTGGGGAAGCCCTGAAGCAGTTGTCAATAGCTGGATGAGCAGCAGCAGGCACCGGGCAAATATGCTGAATCCCCACTTCGGCCAGCTTGGCCTTGGAGTTATAGACAGTGGAAACAGGAGGGTTATTACCCTCATTTTTATAAATAGATGATCATTGTCCTTTTCCCCCTATTCTAGGAGCCTGAAAATGTATCGGCAGTAAACTCACAAGAGGTGGATGGCTGGCCGTT
>CAZKVA010000128.1:0-5201 GCA_964556035.1 uncultured Actinomycetota bacterium | reverse complement strand
ATGTACATCTCTTGACTATTTCAACGGCGAAATAAATCAAGAATATTTTCAAAGGAGAAAATATGAATACTAATGGGAAGACAAGTAAAAAAACTGTATGGGACATGACCCTTGAGAGACTGGATGAGTCTATGGATCTGTTAGACTTAAGTCAGGGCTTAAAAAAATATCTAAGGGAACCAAGAAAAGTCCTGGAAGTAGCTGTGACCGTAAAGATGGATAATGGAGATATTGATATCTTTAAGGGTTACAGAGTACAACATAATACAAACAGGGGACCTGCAAAGGGCGGCATCAGATATCATCAGGATGTGAATGTAGACGAGATGAAGGCACTGGCAATGCTGATGACCTGGAAATGTGCAGTTGTCGGTATTCCTTTTGGAGGTGCAAAAGGTGGAGTAGTGGTAGATCCATCCAGGCTGTCTCTCAGGGAGCTTGAAAACCTGACAAGAAGATATACCTTTGAAATGATCAATAGCATTGGTCCTAAAAAAGATATACCTGCACCTGATGTAAATACAAATTCCCAGATAATGGCCTGGATAATGGACACCTACTCTATTGATAAAGGTTATTCAGTCCCTGGTGTAGTTACAGGTAAACCGATAGAGCTGGGAGGCTCGCAGGGAAGGGAAGATGCTACAGGAAGAGGCTGCGTCTATACTATATTATCTGCGCTAAAGGTAAATGGCATAGACAGTACAGATATGGATGTTGCCATTCAGGGTTTTGGCAATGTGGGATCAAATGCAGCAAAAATCCTCCATGACTTCGGGTTCAAAATAGTTGCCCTGAGTGATATTAGCGGTGGATTATATAATAAAAAGGGTATAGATCCTTATGACCTGCAGGAATATTATAAAGAGAATGGTGTATTGACTGGATACAAAAAAGCATCAAGTATGCCGGGAGAAGAAATATTTGGTACTGATTGCGATATTCTTATACCTGCTGCGCTTGAGAACCAGATCAAAAGATCAAATGCCGACTCGGTTAAGGCAAGGTTTATTGCTGAAGCTGCGAATGCACCAGTTACTCCGATTGCAGATAAGATCCTTAATAGTAATGGCAAATTTCTTATACCAGATATCCTCTGTAATGCAGGCGGTGTAACAGTATCGTATTTTGAATGGGTCCAGGGAAATGATGCATATTTCTGGTCAAGGAGGAAAGTAAATCTTAGTCTCAGAGACATAATGGAAAAAGCATTTTATTCAGTCTATAAGATCTCAAAGGATAAAAAAGTAAACATGAGAAAAGCAGCTAATATTCTTGGGATCGGAACAGTGGCTGAGGCAGTAAGACTAAGAGGTATTTATCCTTAAATGATATTTTTAATATTTATTAAGCTATCAAGTATTAAATAATGCTATATCTGTAGCCTTAAATAAAAAGTATCCGAAAGTTGTATTGACTTAAAATGAGGCTACAGATAAAATGAAAATGATAATTTTTATTATTTGAATTACTTGATTTATAATTATTTGCACGGTTTTTAAAATTATTAGCAATAATTTAAAAATTAATTATTTAGAATTGATAAATGGTATATATTAAGAATACTGCTAATAATAGTTTGAAGTTTTAATTGTACGGGAGGAATTAGAAATAGTATAAAGCTTATATTTTTGAAATTATGCTAAAACAGTAATCATAAAAGTAGCAATTAAAATAAGTATTTATATATAAAACTTGTGCGAATAGGTTGTAAGTCGGGTATATTTACTCGACTTTTTATTTATATAGGAGGAAATAATGGATTGGTGGATAACTTTAATCATAGCCGGTGTTGTTGTAGTCGCCGGTTTTGTACTCGGATACCTTTACAGAAAATATATTATTGACACACAATCAGGTTCAGTCGCCGAAAAAGCAGCTGCTCTTGTGGAAAATGCAAAAAAAGATGCAGTTAATGTAAAAAAAGAAGCAATAATAGAAGGAAAAGAAGAAATACAACACCTTAAGGCCAGGACAGAAGATGATATAAGAAAACATAAATATGAATTAAAAAAAATTGAGGACCGTCTTTTAAATAAGGAAGATTCGCTTGAAAAAAAGTCCAGCTATTTGGAAAAGAAAGAACAGTCCGTAAGTCATAAGATAAACGAGCTTGATGCTAAGACAAAAAAAATTGATGAAGTATTAAAGAAGGAAATATTAAAACTTGAAGCAATTGCAGGGCTGACCAGGGAAGAGGCAAAAGCTATTCTTATGAAAAAGATAGAGGATGATGCCAAATATGGATCAGCTAAAAAATTCAGGGAGATTGAAGCAAAACTCAAAGAAGATTCCGATAAGATCGCCAAAAATATCATATCACAATCAATACAGCGATGCGCAATGGATCATGTAAGTGAGACTACGGTATCAGTTGTAAACCTTCCAAATGACGAGATGAAAGGCAGGATTATCGGAAGGGAAGGCCGAAATATCAGGGTATTTGAGAATCTGACTGGAATAAATATTATAGTAGATGATACGCCTGAAGCGGTAATCCTGTCTTCATTTGATCCTGTTAGAAGGGAAATTGCAAGGGTTACCCTTGAAAATCTAATTGTGGATGGAAGAATACATCCAGCAAGGATCGAAGAGATGTATGAAAAGGCCAGCAAGATAGTCAATAATGAGATAAAACTTGAAGGTGAACAGGTCGTATTCGACACCGGCATTTCAGGGCTTAATCCAGGGATAATCAAAGTACTTGGAAGACTTAAATACAGGAGCAGTTATGGACAAAATGTGCTTCTTCATTCAAAGGAAGTATCATTTGTAGCAGGCATAATAGCAGCAGAGCTTGGACTTAATATAAAGCAGGCCAAGAGAGCAGGCCTTCTTCATGATGTTGGTAAGGCGCTCACACATGATATCGAAGGTTCACATGCTATAATCGGTGCTGAACTTACAAGAAGACTCCATGAAGAAGAAGAAATATGCCATGCTATAGAAGCCCACCATAATGAGGTAGAAGTGAAAACTATTCTTGATGTAATAATACAGGCAGCAGACCAGATATCTGGTGGAAGACCTGGTGCAAGGAGGGAGACACTTGAAAGCTATGTAAAGAGACTGGAAACTCTTGAAAAAATTGCTACAGAATTTACAGGAATTGAAAAGGCTTATGCCATACAGGCAGGTCGTGAGATAAGGGTAATGGTAAAGCCTGAGGATATAGATGAAGACAGGGCGATGGTTCTGGCAAGAGACATAGCTGACAAAATAGAAAGTGAAATGGAATACCCTGGCCAGATCAGAGTTACTGTTATCAGGGAAAGCCGGGCTATTGAGTATGCAAAATAGTTCTGATCTTAATAAATTCCTGGATCAGCTCAATATAAAGGATTCCCTGAGTGTTGAAGAAGATCTTGGAAATGGTTATGTAAGATTAAAAATATCAGAGGCTGAGCGCAGACAGGCGCTTCAGGACATAAACTGTGTTGAAGACATTATCGTTGAGCTTCTTAGAAACAGTAGAGACTCCGGAAGTAAAAATATTTTTATTGGCACAAAGAGACTTGAAGATAAAAACAGGATAATTCATTTTATTGACGATGGTGCCGGCATACCCCCTAATTTAAGTGACCTTATTTTTGAAGCCAGGGTTACTTCGAAACTTGATAATGGTAAAAAGGATTCTTATGGTTTTCACGGAAGAGGGATGGCTCTTTTCTCGATCAAACTTAATGTAAATGATATAAGGCTATCTTTTTCTGATAGATCAAAGGGAGCTTCTTTCTACCTTGATATTGATTTAGACAAAGTCCCCGAGAAGAAGGATCAATCCATTATCCCTCAAATCATAAAAATGGATGAGGATGTCAATATAATCGGGGGAGTCAATAATATCATCAAAACCATTATTGAATTTCAACTACAGAATAAAGATATGAATTTTTTTTATGGAACCCCGACACAGGTTCTTGCTACAATGAGGCAGATAGTTAAAAGAGATAAAAATCAGGGTATTTATCCTTCTTTTGATGATTGGGAAAAATTAATTAATTTTATAAAACAGAATGATATAAAGATCACTGAAATACCGGTACTGACCGATAATTGTAACTTGATGGGTGAAATAGTCGAGAAGATATTCAATATGAATATCTCGCGCAGGGGAATACAGAGAATAATGTATAATGAAGTAAAACCCCTTGTTCCTCTAAAGCTTGATCTTTTAAATTATACGATTATTGATGACGGAACAGAATCTCAAGGGAAAGACAAAACTGGATCAAGCAAGAATGGTAGGAATAAGGAAAGAATAAAACTATATGATGAATCGAAACTTGCCAGCAGGTTTAAAGATGAAGAAATAAGATGTATAATTATCGCACTAGAAGAAATGATCAATAAAGTTGGTAATAAATATTTCATTTCTACAGAAAAAAACATAGATTTTAAAAGGTCAAACAATATTATAAAATTTATAATCAAGTTAACAGAAAAAGATTAAGAATGTAGTAATAATATATGGATGATAGTATCAAATTATTAAAAGTTTCTTCTAAATCGAAACCGAATTCAGTAGCAGGTGCTATTGCAGGAATAATAAGAAGTGAAGGTAAGGTACAGGTACAGACAATTGGGGCGGGAGCCCTTAACCAGTCAGTAAAAGGTATTGCCATAGCACGCGGTTTTATTGCACCAACCGGACAGGAACTTGTTTGTATACCCTTTTTTAAGGATATTGAAGTAAACGGGGAAATAAAGACTGCTATTGTATTATTGATCGAATCCAGATAGATCTATTCCTACCCTCTTTTAACCTTCAAATTTGTTAACAATGATAATTATTGAGATATATTATCAATGTAAAATAAGATATCGTAAGTTATTTTGAAGATAACCTATCAATAATAATATTACATATAAGATTTAGAACCGATAGAAACAAAAATGTTAAAGGAATCAAGGATTAATAATAATTTAGCTAAAAAAGTATACATAGAGACATTCGGATGCCAGATGAATGAGCATGATAGCGAGAGGATGCTTTATTACCTGGAACAGATAGGTTATGGACCGTCAGAAAAACGTGATGATGCGGATATCATAATAATCAATACATGTGCAGTTAGAGAAAAAGCCGCAAACCGGCTTTTTGGTCATCTGGGTAATTTAAAACCCATAAAGGAAGCTAATCCCGCCATGCTGATATGCGTCGGTGGCTGTACTGCGCAAAACATCAGGGATCAGATACA
>CAZKVA010000127.1:0-5255 GCA_964556035.1 uncultured Actinomycetota bacterium | reverse complement strand
GTAAATGCTTTTTCTGATTCAAGTCTTGCCTGGAGCAGATTATTATCATACATCCAGTTACTGAAGTTATCCCAGATACTCTTTTCCATTGCTCCCCATTTTGGAGAGTCGGCCCTATACTGCCCGGATAGATATTTCTGGCTGGCAGTTACAAGTTCCGTGTCAAGTTCGCTATTATCAAGTAAGAATAATTGTGCAGCTTCTTCAGGGTTTTTGATGGCTAATAAGTATCCCTTTTCAGTGGCCCTTAAAAACTTTTCTACTAAACCGGGATCCTCATCTATGGTAGCCTCGCTTGCTATTATTAGCGGGGTATAGAAATCAAGAAGAGGGTCCACTTCTTGAAGCAGCATAAAATCAATGGGTATGTCCTCAAGTTCTGCCTTTATGCCGTCCCAGCCATAGAAGATCCATGCAAAATCAACATCCCTTGAAATACTTGTCAGGAAATCAGAAGCACCAATATTTACTATTTCAAGTTTTGAATAATCAGCATCATATTTCTCCATAAGTCCCTTAAGCATTGCTTCTTCCATAGGGGAGCCCCAGCCTCCATATATTTTCCCCTCAAAGTCAGCTGGAGTTTTTATATCCTTATCTGCCGGTGAAGCAAATCCTGAAGTATTATGCTGTATTATTGCTGCTATGGCAACTATAGGTAATGGATCATCGGTTGTCCTTGCATAGGTCACCTGTTCCTGATAGCTGATCCCGAACTCACCCTTACCTGCTGCAACCAGGTCGGCGCTTCCGCCCTCGGATGGCTGGATGATCTCTACCTCGAGTCCTTCGTCATTATAATATCCATTTTCTTTAGCAACATATATGCCGGTATGATTGGTATTTGGTACCCAGTCCAGGATCACTGTGATCTTCTGAAACTCTTTTTCTCCGGATGTCCCTTTTTGGCAGGCCGGCAGGCAAAGTAAAAGTATTACTGTGATTAGTAAAACAATAATACTGATTTTTACTAACTTTGTTCTCTTTGCGATCATTTGCTACCTCTCTATCGTGTTAATGTTAGTAATAATTAATATATTTAGCTTTCCTTTTTTCGGACTCCTTAATGATTTAATATTTTTATCTTTTCTTTTTACGGAATACCTTTTTTTACTTTTCAATATAATATTCATCAGATATCTTTAACCACGGCATATTCTTTTTCTCAACAAACTCGATTATTTTGAGCAGGAGGATGCTTAGTATTACTATTATTATTATTGCTGCAAATACCCTGTCTGTTTCAAATGCCTGTTTTGCTCTTATCATATAGACTCCAAGGCCGCTTTTGCCTCCTACCCATTCCCCGATCGTCGCACCCATAATGCTATAAGTCGCAGCTATTTTAAGGCCTGAAAAAAAGCCGGGCATTGCCGAAGGTATTTTTACGAATTTATATATCTGGAATTTGCTTGCACCCATTGACCTTAAGAGATCTATCAGCTCCTTATCCACCGCAATAAGGCCCTGGAGAAGGCTGATGGTTATAGGAAAAAAGCATATAAGGGTGACTATGATTATCTTTGGAGCATAACCATAACCAAACCATATGATGAAGAGTGGTGCGATTATTATAATCGGTATCGTTTGAGAAATGATAAGGACCGGGTAAATGGTCTTTTTAAAACCGATAATAGAATCCATGGCAACAGCTATTACTACAGAAAGTATTATGGCGATAATGAAACCGGTCGAAGCTTCAAAAAGTGTTATCAATATATCATACTGCATCGAAGTGAAGCCAGTGATAAGGCTCACCAGAATACTGCTCGGAGAAGGGAGTATGAATGGCGGAAATACCTCAAACCTTGAAATTGTTTCCCATATAAGCAGAAGTACTACAAAGAAGACTATTGGATAATATTTGTATTTTATATTTTTTCTCATCTTATAATTCCCTGATCACGAGCAGAGTTCCTTCCCTGATATCAAGTTTAGCTTTTTTGCCTACAAACTCATTGCTAAGTCCGCGCACAGGGCTAAAATCAAGTTTTTCCTCCTTTAGTTCATATTTAAGGCCCCGGGTCCCGGTAAAATATGTGCAGGGACTCAGTGATAGGAGGGTTATTATCTTGCCCGGAACTCCACTTACTACCACAGGTTTTCTCACAATAAACATATCACTGTTGTCTGTCAGTATCCTGATGTCGATATCTTCAAGTTCCGGGGACGAGAGAAGTATGATATTTGCAAGGGTATGGTCTATCCTGCCCCCGACGGCACCTGTGATCATTATCTTTTTAACGCCTCTCAGTCCCAGGGCATATTCTACTGCCAGCTGTGTATCGCTTTCATCCTTTTGGGGAGAGGTAGAGATATATCTTGTCTTCTGGGATTTTTCCCTTATTTTTTCCTTGACCCCAAACTTTATGCTGTCCATATCACCGATTACTACATCAGGTATCAGCCCCATTTTAAGTGCATTTGACGCACCGCCATCCGCACAGACCACAATATCATCTCTGGTAAAACCAAAACGTCCGTTCATCCTCTTATATGTCAGGGAAGGATCTCTAATATAACCATTTGCAACTATGATTGCCTTTATGGAATTCTTCAGGTCCCTCTTCCGGCCTTCCTTCTTCTTATTATCTTTTATGGTCTCCGCTTTATTCTTACTTGTTTTCTCTTCTATCATCCACACACCTCCCTGTTTCTCCCTGTGAAAAAATATATACCTTGAAAATAAAAAAACTACCGCTCCGGTATGGATCAGTAGTTATAAAAAATGATTTTCTTTCACTTTTCCTCCGCTAGCATTATCTAGGTCAGGTTTAAGGGTCGATAGAGATCTCTCTATCCTCTCAGCACGTCAATGCTCCCCTAAGTATTTGGCCTTATTTAATTTTCAAAGAATTTTATTTATAATATATGATAGTAAATTTGCTATACTATAAACCTATTGGATATTATCATAAAAAAAATCCGATAGCAACCTGGTGGTTGCCGGGTTATTTTGCCGGGATTTTTTAATGAATATTTCCAGGGATATATTTTTGGGCGGTTATGGATTTTACAAATAGAAAAAAAATAATATTACAGGAAGTAATAATAAGATTTATAAAGGATGCTGAACCTGTTTCTTCGGGGAAGGTTGCAGGAAGCCTTGTCCTTGATGTCAGCTCTGCGACTATCAGGAAAGAGATGAATGAGCTTGAGGAAATGGGTTACCTCACACATCCCCACACTTCTTCGGGGAGGGTACCAACTGATTTGGGATACCGTTTTTATGTGGATAATATCACCGAATCAGAGCTGAACCCGATAGTAAGAAAAGATCAGGATCTTCCTGAAATAAGGGGCATGATAACAAAGAGCATGGAAATAGAAGCCATACTTAAGGAATCCACGGAGATGCTTGCAAAAATAACTAATTATCTTTCCATGATCGTTGCACCCACAATAGATCAGAGCAAGTTCAAGCATATTGAGCTTTTAAAATTTGATGGTGGAAATTATTTGATGGTACTTATAACTGATACGGGCAGGGTGTATAAAAGGAGTTTTTCACTTGAAGGAAGATTTACTGACCTTGACCTGCAGGGAGCTACAGGGATATTAAATTCAGGGTTAAGGGACAAAAGCTTCACGGATATAGGGGCTGATAATATAAGGGTCCTGGAAGGGGATACCCACCTGATACTTCTAATAAACAGGATAATAGAATTAATAAAAGAATGCATGGGCGAGAATCTTGCATATAATAGGATCTTTGTCCATGGTACATCAGTTATCATGAAGCAACCCGAGTTTATTGATATAAAAAACATACACCAGATCTTAAGTGTCATAGAGAATGAATACCTTCTTATGAAAATGCTTATGGACTTTTCAAGTGATAAGAGTTTTATGGTAAAAATAGGCGCAGAACTTTTCAGTGAAGGATCCGACAATCTAAGCCTTATTGCCTCGAGATACAGGATAAAAGGAAATACTTCGGGGACGATCGGTATACTTGGACCAAAAAGGATGGATTACTCCAGGGTCATTAATATAATGAATATCTTCAGGAAAAACCTTACGGAGGTATTTGATTCAAGGGCATAAGCATTAAGAGCATAGGTAGCTGGAAATATACTTCAAAATGAGTTATCATTTCTCCGCTCCTAAATTCTAATATAGATAGGATTATTATAAATTTTTAAGGTGGTTTTGATTGGCAGAGACAAAAAAGGATTATTATGAGGTACTGGGAGTAACCCGTACTTGTACAGTAGTCGAAATAAAAAAAGCTTACAGGAAACTGGCCCGCCAGTATCATCCTGATGTAAATAATGGTGCTCCAGAGTCAGAGGAGAAGTTTAAAGAGATCTCTGAGGCTTATGCAGTGCTATCAAGCGATGATAAGAGAGCACAGTATGACAGATTTGGATTCTCAAAAAATCTTTTTGAAGATTTTGATGTTAACAGTACATTCTCGGAATTTGGTTTTGGTGATATATTCAATACTTTCTTCGGATCAGGTTTCGGCGGAGGATTTGGAGGCGGCAGGCGAAATAAACGTGCCCGCGGGGCAGATATAGGATCCGAGGCAGAAATAAGTTTTAAGGAAGCAGCATTTGGTATCAAGAAAGAAATAGAATATGCTTTAGATGATATTTGTGAAAAATGCGGCGGTAAAGGTGCCGAAAATGATGATGATATTGAGACCTGTGGGCAATGCGGTGGCGCAGGGAAAGTCAGGGTGACCAGGCAGACGATCATAGGAAATGTTGTAACCGAAGCTGCATGCGACAGTTGCAGAGGTTCCGGTAAGAAAATTAAAAATCCATGCAGGCAATGCAGGGGACAGGGCCATCATCATACAAAGAAGAAAATAAAAATAGATATACCTGCAGGGATCCATGATGGAGACAGGATGAGGGTCGTAGGAAAGGGTAATTCCCTTGGGAGTGACTCAGTAAGCGGCGACCTCTTCATAACTGTCAGGGTAGCCCCCCACAAATCATTTAAAAGGGATGAGGATGATGTATTGGCAGAGATAAATATATCCTTTGCCCAGGCAGCCCTTGGAGTGAAGCTTGAAGCAGAGACCCTGGATGGTCCCGAGAGAATAAATATCAAGCCGGGAACACAGCCTGAGACCAAAATAGTTCTCCGGTCAAGGGGCTTTGTCCAGTTGAACGGTTACAGGAGAGGAAATCATATTATAAATATAAAGGTAAATATTCCTTCAAGATTAAACAGGAAGGAAAAAGAATTACTTGTCCATTATGCTGAAGGAAGAAAAGAGCAGATAAATTGATGGGGAAGTT
>CAZKVA010000126.1:0-5255 GCA_964556035.1 uncultured Actinomycetota bacterium | reverse complement strand
TTTCAATACTTCAAAAAAGACTTGCTGCAATGATAATTGTGAGTATTTTAAATTGTGCTTCAGTGAATGAAATAAAAGCTAGACCTTTTTACACCAGTGAGAATACTCTTCTACCTCATTTATGACTATTTTAAAATACAGTTCTTGTATCCTGCGTGTTACGGGACCCATTTCACCATTCCCAACGGTCCTTTTATCGACAGAGCCGATAGGTGATATCTGGGCGCCTGTTCCACAGAAAAATAGTTCATCAGCGATATATAGTTCTGTTCTATCGATCGGTCTTTCCACTACCTTAATATCATTCATTCGGGAGGCTAGTTCGATTATAGTATCCCTTGTTATCCCTTCAAGTATATCATTTGTGACGGGAGGGGTGATAAGTGTATCATTTCGCATCATAAAAATATTCATAGCGCTTCCTTCGCTCACATGTCTTCCGTCAGTAGAAAGGACCAGGGCTTCATCATAGCCATTCATGATAGCTTCAGTCTTCTGCAGGGCGGCATTTACATACGAACCCGATATTTTTGCCCTTGGAGGAATTGAATTATCTGAGATCCTGTCCCACGATGAAATGCATACTGCGATAGCTTTATTTGTATCAAGATACATTCCAAGAGGTATTGAGTAAATAAAAAGATCCTGGTCATTTCCAATAAGTTTTGGCCCGATATTCAGGCCGCTATTATATGAAAAAGGTCTTATATAAGCATCCTCGGTATATTTTTCTTTCCTGAGCAGCTCCATGGTCAGATCACAAAGTTCCTCGATAGAATATTTAACTTCGATCATAAGTATTTTTGAATTGAGGATAAACCTCTGGAAATGTTCTGCCATTCTAAATGTATAACTGGTTTTTGTATTCTTATTCCAGTAGCTCCTGATACCCTCAAACACTCCTGTACCATATTGGAGTGTACTGGTCCTTATATCTATCCTGGCTTTTTCGATCGGAACTATTCTGCCTTCAAAAAAAGCATATTTGGGATGAGTCATATTATCCTTTCATAAGAGATTTCAATTTGTAATATTTTACTGATTTTGGGATTTTTTTGCAAAAAGAAAACCCCAAGTTATCTTTTACCTTTGCTTACGCTTTAGGCTACTTAACATCTCGGGGTCTCATCCTTAAAACTTTTCTCAGGTTCTTTTCAGAAAATAAACTTACTTTTTCTTTCTTTCGTCAGAAGATTTCAGTCATTTCTTCAAGTTACCTTCTGTTCCAAGGTGAGATTAATATACCAAAAATAAATAGTAATGTCAAATTTTAGAAAATTTTGATACCTAAAACAACAATCTCTAATATATAAAATTATATAAATCTAATAGAATTAGAATGAGGTTGTGATAATATATATAGAAGGATACTGTGCTTGGTTATGGTAGTATATATTTTTTAATTATATTTAAAACTTTTTTAAAACAGGGGGTAAAAAATGATAGAAAAAAAACATTTTTCAGCAGAAGCCGTTAAAGGAATCGGAGAAGAGCTGGGAATCGATTGGTCCAAATTTGACATAGAGCAGTTCAGGATGGGAATGGATGTTGAGCTGGAACATGGTAAGGTGGACCCCCATACAAATGTTACAGACGATGACCCACTGATTACCGGCAAGATCGCGCTAGCACATTTAAATGAGTTTCCTGATTATTATGACAGGCTGCATGAAATGGAAGAAGAAGCTGAAGAGTTCTGGGATATTAAGGATTAATAAGATTTAGTATCTTGATATGCGAGGAAGGGCCCATGAAAAAAATAGCTATTGTAACTGACTCCGTATCAGATATACCTGAAGACCTGGTAAAAAAATATAGCATAAAGGTGATTCCATTGTATCTTAACTTCGATGACCAATCTTTAAAAGATGGTCTCGAGATAGGTTCGGAGGAAGTATACAGTAAACTAAAATCAGGAAAGATCATAAAGTCTTCAACTCCCACTATTAAAGATTTTATAACAGTCTATGAAAGTCTTTTAGTCAAGCAAGATTTTGAATGTATTTATTCAATACACTTGAGTTCTCTTCTTTCCGGCACAATCAATGCTGCATTTTCTGCAAGCCGCCAATTTCCGGAGGGCAGCATAAAGATTATAGATACAAAAAAGGCGGCTTTTGCAGAAGGTTTTATGGTTATTGAAATAGCAAAGGCAATAAATGCAGGGGCGGATGAAAAAAAAGTAGATAAACTTGTCGGAATGCTTGTGGATTCCATCAGCTTTTATGCGACTTTTGAGAATTTTGAATATTTAGTCAGGGGAGGACGAGCACCATTCCTTTCCCGGTTTGCTGGTAAAGCATCCATTCTAAAACCTATCATTACATTTAATTCAAAAGGAAAGCTACAGTTAAAAAGATTCTGTTTCGGCAAGAAGTCTTCCATAAGCTGGCTTTACCATCTGGTAAAAAGGGATATATTAAATTCTTCAAATAGAAGAAACAGGATAGGCGTATGTTATGGCAATGATCATGGACCTGCTCTGGAGTTAGAAAATATGATTAAAAATGATCCGGATATAAGTGTGGAAGAAATAATAATGACCAGGATGACTGCTATCATGGGAGTCCATACAGGTCCGGGAATATGGGGAATTGCAGCTTGTCCGGTTATTGACCCTAAAGAACCTCATTAATCCTGCTTCTTTATGATGCCGCCTCCAAGCAGTTTTTCTCCATCATAGAAAACTGCTGATTGACCCGGAGTTATGGAGCTGGAGTCACTTTCAAAAGTGACTGATGCCTCACCTCCGGAAGTGAGTTTTATTTCCGCAGGTTTTTCACTGCCACCATACCTTATTTTTACTCCCGCATTGAATTGCCTTGATGGAGGATTTCCTGATATAAAATTAATATCTTTAAGCCGCATACTTTTTTTAAGGAGTTCATTCTTTTCACCGACTACAATAATATTATCTTCAGGTATTATCTTTATTACATAAAGAGGACTTGCATGGCTTATCCCGAGGCCTCTGCGCTGTCCTATAGTATAATAGGGATACCCTCTGTGTCTTCCGACCTCTGTACCGCTGGTATTTATTATCTTTCCTTCTTTTATACAGGTAGCTTTTTTACCCAGGAAATCCTGATAATTCTGGCCAGGGATAAAGCAAATATCCTGGCTCTCATCTTTTGAGGCAAGAAAAGGAATAAAATCCATTGACGTCTTTTTTATATTTTCTTTTGTAAAGTTCCCAAGAGGTGTCCTTATCCGGGATAATTGAGATTGGTCCAATTTCCAGAATACATAGCTCTGGTCCTTTGACCTGTCAATACCTTTCAGGACCTGGAAAGTACCAGAATCTCCTTCCTTCTCTACCCGGCAGTAATGTCCGGTGGCCATAAAATCAGCACCTAGCATTTCAGCATTTTTAAGAAAAAGACCGAATTTTATCTGTTTATTACATTCGATACATGGATTGGGTGTAAGACCCTGGAGATAGCTAGTGCAAAAATGATCGATTATTTTTTCCTCGAATGCAGACGAGAGGTCAATAATAAAATATGGTATATCCAATTTTTTACAAACCTGGTAGGCGGATTCGATATCTATACCGGTACTTTGTGTGATCAATTTGTGTTTTTCCAGCTGTTCGGGTGGGACTATCCTCATTGTCATGCCTATGATATCAAAGCCTTCTTCTTTTAATTTCTTTGCTACCATGGAAGAGTCGACACCACCGCTCATTGCGACAGCCGCTTTTTTGGTATTCCTGGCATACATGGCAGTATCCTGATGTTTGGAAATATGATCTGCCAGCATATTGCGGAAAGCTCCAAGAACCACTTTTAATACATCCTTTTTGTTTTCCGGGAAATTTCCGAGCTTATCCTCTATATCATCTTCAGTTATTTTTGCGGCCCCAAGAAGATCTGTGCCCTTTGCCAGTACCGTCATCATGCTGGAAGCTGCGATCGAGTAGCTGCAGCCAAAGGCCTTAAATCTTATATCAGATATAATATTTTTTTCTATGCGGGAATTAAATATTATAAGGAGCTCTGATATTAGGCTCGAGTCCTTCCCGGTTGCATTATGATCTGTCAGCTCACCAGTATTTTGCGGATTTTCAAAATGTTTTTTAAAAATTGAATCTGGATTTTTCATATATACCCTGTTTTGTTTGGATAATTATATGATATTAAGTAAAATATTGTACAGGCTTATTTTTTAAGCCTATTTGTTTATGACCCGGAGAGGCAGCATAACCAGTTATGATCATTAATGCAGAAAATAGCAGCAATGGTAGATTCTACCGCAATAAACTGTATATGGATTATATATTTGATTTCCAAAAATTAGGTGATTATTTTAATCATGATTACAGGGAAATAAAGAGCTATAAAAAAAGAATGGCTGAAATAGAGAAGTCATACGATGATGATCAGAGGAAAGGTGTAGTTGAGATATTAAATGATTATAATTCCAGGCTCGGGGCAGGCAGAAAGACTCTTGATAATATAAGAAAGCTTGGTGAGAGCGGGACCGCAATAGTGGTAGGCGGGCAACAACCGGGACTTTTTACCGGTCCATTATTTATTATCTATAAAATAATCACTATTTTGAAATTAAGCAGCCTTCTTAATAAAGAGACAGGCATCAGTACAGTACCCTGTTTCTGGAATGCATCAGATGATAGCAGTATCAGACAGGTTGATAGTGTCAGGCTAATAGCTGATGAGCTTAAAAAAGTAAAAATAGATACTTCAAATATAAAGGAAAATACAAGGTTTTCCAATATATATATCGAGAGGGAAAAATACACAAAGGCCATAGAGGATATTAGGAGCCTGCTTGCGGAAACAGATTTTAGCGGTGAGGTGCTCGGTCTTCTGAAGGGAAGCATTGCTGATAAATATACGGACCTGCTTGATGGTAATAGGATTAATCTTCCTGAGCTTTTTTCAGATATTATACTCAAGCTTTTTAGCGAATACGGTATTGTGCTGATAGATCCTTCCGATGAGAGGCTTAAAAAGATGGGAGGAGGATTTCTTAAAAAGGATCTCGAAAAATCTGCGAGTATAAAAGAGATGGTAAACACCAGGGGAGATAAACTTGAAAGAGCCGGATATCACAGACAGCTTGACATAAAGCAAGACACATTAAACCACTTCTTAAATGTTGCCGGTATTAGGGAAAAAATAGAATGTCTTCCGGAAATTGATTATAAGGTCAGGGATAAAATATATTCCAAAAAAGAACTTATTGGCGTATATGGGGACGATCCCGGACTTTTTAGCTGGAATGTAGTTATG
>CAZKVA010000125.1:2236-5273 GCA_964556035.1 uncultured Actinomycetota bacterium | reverse complement strand
GCCATAGTAACCGCTACCCTTACCGCTTATAAGTACAATAGCTCCCCCGCATCTTAAGCATTTAATAAGACCACAATAGGTGTTCCAGTCCTATTCCTGAAACTTCCAAGGGACTTAACAGGTCCTGGGCACGGCTTATCCAGAAGATATGATTATATAGACTGCGACCATGTGTGTTAGGACGATTATAGAGTTGCAGGATACTTGCCTGTCATAAAATAGACCCGGACGGGGTATTTTTCTAATTTATTCTTCCACTCTGCGTATTTCCTGCTTCAGTATCATGATCTTTATGCTTTTTGAATCCGATAACCCTGATTACGTTAATTTTTAGACGTTTATAGGTTGGTGATCCAGAAGCAAGTTCTTATAAATTATGATAGAATTAAAAATAATAAAGATTTAATCAAGATGAGGCTTGAAGATGTACACACAGAAGACATTAAAAAAAGCAGAGTTAAGAAAAAATGAAAAAGAAGCTTTAAAGGAATTAAAAGAAAAAATACTTGAAAAGTTTCCTGATGTCAGGATAGTGCTATATGGTTCGAAGGCAAGAGGAGATTCTGATAAAGAATCAGATATCGACTTATTAATACTGGTTGAATCAAAAGTTGATACTAAACTAGAGGAAGAGATATTCCATATCTCATATGAAATAGAACTGAAATATGATGTAGTATTTGGAGAAATAATAGAAAACAAAGATTTCTGGAGTACTCCATTAGCTAATGCCATGCCCTTGCACTGGAATATAGATAGAGAGGGTATTGCTATATGAAAAAAGAGTTCATTGATCTAGTAAAGTACCGGTTAAAGAAAGCTAAAGACACCCTTTCTGATAGTAAAGAATATGTGGAAAATGCTACCCTTGAATCTACAATAAACCGTATTTATTATTCTATGTTTTATGCAGTTAGTGGTTTGTTGATAACTATGAGATTATCATCTTCTAAACATTCTGGAGTTCTATCAATTTTTAATAGAGAAATTGTAAACAAAGGCCATTTAGAAAAAAAGTGGGGAGAATTTTATTCTGATATGTTTAAAAGAAGACAAAAAGGTGACTATCAGGATTTTGTTGAATTTCAAAAACAAGATGTAAAAGCATGGCTCAAGAAATCAGAAGAGTTTATAGATAAGATTGCTAAGTTGGCAATGAAAAACGTTGAGGAATAAAAAGTATAAATATTTCTATCCCCTAAACAATACCAGTTAATAATTCATCTAGGGTATATACAAAGTTGATTTAGTTATCATATCTACAAGCTCTAATTATTGTAGACTCACTTGTATCTAATTCTTTTGCTATCTTATCATGAGACATTCCTAGAGCATGAAGTTGTTTTGCTTTTAAAGATAGCTTTTGATATAAAGGAATTTGAATTAAAGGTGATATATTTATATGAGCGGATATTTCAGAAATGGTTCGAATTGGTTGCGTCCGGGTCCGCCAAATTAAACCAAAATTATAACTCAATTTACTTTAAAATCACTAAGTGGCAACATAGTGAATCCATATCAGATAATATCTTTCCATACTGTGATTTTTTCTTTCTGATCTCGCCGGGTATTTGATTAAAGCCTTTAGAAATTAATTTCTCTATTCTTTAATTTCTCCATAATAGGTATGTGTTAATTATAGCTTTTAAAGTACAATATTTTGATATAAGAAATTATATTCTATATCTTTGTATTAATTTGGACACAAAGGATACATGGAAAATTACCTTATATCTCAACTTAAAAAAATATCAGATGAGTATAAGTTAGATGAAAAGATCCTTATAACACCCGGTTTCAATACTGGCTACCAAATACTGCAAACTCTTTCAAAAAGTGGTTCAGGATGGATAAACTTCAAAACCGCCACAGTCGAATCTCTTGCATCAGCTATTGCAGAGGAAAAGCTTCTAAAGGACAAAATTGAAAAGATATCTTCGGTAGAGCAAAACTTTATTATAGATGGGATATTTACAGCCCTGGCAGAAGAGGAAACCCTGGCGTACTTTGAAAAGCACATAATAAATACAGGTATTATCAGTGCTATTACTGACATTATAATAGAACTTAAAATGTCAAAGGTATCCCCGGAAGATATCAAGGAAGATAATTTTATTGATCCTAAAAAAGCAGAGGACATTAAGCTTATATTTTTAAAATATGAAGACACCTTAAAAGAAAAAAGACTGTCTGATACTGCAGACATAATAGCTACTGCCTGTAAAATACTAAAAGATAGAAGTATACTAGAGAGCAGTACCCAATATATTGTTCTTTCAAGATATGTAAACACCCCTCTGGAGAAAGAATTCATTAAAAGTATTTCCGGTAAGAACCTTATTATCATTGCCGAAGAAAAAGTATACGGACTCGACACTCCAAAAAACAGGTGGAAAAAAAAGGCTAAAGAAAGCATTATTAGTCCGGCATCCAATATTGAAAGGTCCGGGTGGCTTTTTGATACTGCAAGTGCTCCTCTGGTATTAGATGATAACACAATTAGTCTTTTTAGCGGGTCTACCTACCAGAATGAATTGTATGAACTACTGGGCCGCATTACAGCTGAAAAAATACCACTTGATAGGGTAGAGATCATATATACAAACAGTGATCCATACCTCCTATCATTATACGATATTTGCAAGAAGCTTGAGCTTCCAGCAGTATTTTCTGAAGGGCTCCCTGGAGATGCCAGTTCACCTGGTATGGCGCTAAAGGGTTTTCTATTATGGATAAATGATGAATTTGCAGAAGTTCACTTAAGAAAGCTTCTTAAATATTCACTTGTAAAAACCCCTAAGGGTATCGGGCCACAGCTTGCTCATGCCTTAAGGACCTCTAAGATCGGCTGGGGAAGGGAGCGTTACAGCCTGGTACTGGACAAGGAGATAATGGTCTTGAAGGACAGGATAAAAGAAAGCGGCGGGGAAAAATATGAGTGGAAGCTTAATATTCTTATGGCATTAAGTGGTATAACCGATAGACTTTTAAAAATAATTCCACAGACAGATAGCAATGGTAAAGTAGATTTTAGTAG
>CAZKVA010000125.1:0-2226 GCA_964556035.1 uncultured Actinomycetota bacterium | reverse complement strand
TTATGTTCTTCATGTCTCAAGTTTCTAAATAGTTTTGTAACTTCCCGAGACGAAGATGGAGCCAGCTATCAGTCAAACCTTGCTCGCAGGCTTGAAGTAATTTCCCGGATAACTGAGAGCAAAATACCCATCGAAGAAGCTACTGATAAACTGCTGGAAGTAATCTCAAGACTGCCTTTTAAGAAATCCGGTCCCCAACCCGGCCACTTATATATATCTAATTTTTCCACTGGTGGCAGATCCGGAAGGGACAATACATATATCGTCGGTATGGACAGCCATAGATTTCCCGGCATCCAGACACAGGACCCAATACTTCTGGATGAAGAAAGGGAAAGGATAAGTGGAGATATAAAGCTCTCAAAAGACAGGCTCAAGGAAAAGCTTTATGACTTTGCCTCAGTGCTCGCGGGCCTTAAGGGGAGGGTAACAGCAAGCTATAGCACATATGATATAGGCGATGACCGCCAGATGTTTCCATCATCGGTCTATCTTCAAATCTACAGGTTAAAGATAGGCAGTAGCAGTATTGATTACCAGGAGCTTCTTTCCAGGCTAAGAAAGCATTCCGGAGCAGAATCGGTAAAAATAATTGACGGGACAGGCTGGTGGATAAATAAGCTTGCCAGTGAAGGCAGCTTAAAGGACGCAAAAGAATCTGTATTTAATATATATCCGCTGCTCAAGAAGGGCGATAAAGCAGTAAGAAAAAGATTGGGAAGCGAACTTTCCATTTATGACGGCTTTATAAATCCAGAAGGAGAAGAGCTTGATCCCAGGAAAAATAGCGATATGGTTCTCTCATGCTCTGCCATAGAGACTTATGCAGGAAGCCCCTATGCATTCTTTCTGCAATATATTCTTAAAGCAAGAAGACCTGAAGAAATGCTAAGAGACCAGCTAAAATGGCTGGATCCGGCACAGAGAGGGAGCCTTCTTCATGAGGTATTTCAGCTTTTTGCCCGACGTATAAAGGATACTACAGAAACAATCAATAAAGAGGAACAGAGGAAAATAGTAAATAAGATACTGGATGGGGTACTGGAAAAATACACTGAAGAAGTGCCGACCCCGGGGGCTGCTGTATACAAAAGTGAAGTAAAAATGCTCAGGAAAGATCTTGAAGTATTCCTGGACATTAATTCAAAACTTGCAGAACCGCATCAGCTGGAGTTTGAATTCGGGTACAGGGGAAAGGAACCGGTGAAAATATGTATAGGAACCGATAGTTATATCCATGTAGCCGGAAAGATAGACCGGGTAGATATTGATAGTGATGGAAATTATCATGTATGGGACTATAAAACGGGAAGCGCCTATACATATAATGAGGGCGACTATATTGCAGGCGGTAGGCAGGTTCAGCATATACTCTATGCAAAGGTAGTAGAGGCAACTATAGGAAAAGTTGCAAAATGCGGATATATACTTCCAACTGAGAAGGGTATGAATTCAGGAAAAGGATGTATTTTTGAAAGAGATCCACAACAAGAAGAAAAATGGCAGGAAGGCCTGAAATGTATTCTGGATCTTATGGCAGATGGCCTCTTTATAATATCGGAAGAGGAAAGTCCACCTTATCTAGATGATACTGATATATATGGTACAGAAGAATTAAAAAAGTCCATCAAGGAGAAGATAAAAAATTCAGATAATGAACTGCTTATAAAATGGAAAAGTTTAAAGGATTATAAATAAAGTATTATGGATCATAACTTAAAAGACAGCCAGGCCAGGGGAAAAATAAGTAAAGAGCTTAAAACAAGCTTTTTTGTTGAGGCCGGTGCCGGTTCAGGAAAGACCTACTGCCTTGTAGAGAGGCTGGTTAACCTTATAAAAAGCGGCAATGCTGTTATAGATAATATTGTGGCTGTTACCTTTACCCGCAAGGCGGCAGCAGAGCTAAATGAGAGATTCCAGATAGGCCTTGAAGATGCTCTAAAGCAGGATGGTCCAAAAAGTGAAAGGGATAATATACGGACCGCACTTTCAAACCTTGAGCAGATCTTTATTGGCACCATACATTCTTTCTGCGCAAAGATATTAAGGGAGAGGCCTGTAGAGGCAGGAGTCGATCCCGGATTTACCGAGATAGAGGAAAGCCAGGATCTCAGCTTTGCAGAGAAGATCTGGTCTCAGTATATAGAAAGTGCAGAGATAAACGAGAGCAGCACTTTAAAGTTTATTCAGGATATAGATATCCACGTGGCAGATCTTAAAGGTATC
>CAZKVA010000124.1:0-5278 GCA_964556035.1 uncultured Actinomycetota bacterium | reverse complement strand
TGGTATATGACCTTTACTATATGTGACCTCAGGTACCCATACTTTTGGCTGAAATATCTATAATATGATCTATTGAACTGATCATAATAGTCTTCGATACACTGGTAGTAGGGACTATATTGAGGTTTTCTCCTTCTATATTTATATAGGACTGGAGTATTTACAGACATGTATCCTATTGTAATAAATATATCTATTTATGCAATTACACAAATATGGTAAGGTCACTAAAAGAAACTTAATATTCTCCATTATGCATTCAAACTAAAGGATTCAAAGGCCATTCCTGGTAATAGATTGGAACTTTTAAAGGGAAATAACCAGATTACTGAAATTTAAACTAGAATAGTATTAAATTTTACTGTCCCCTATATTAATACTCAATACCCTTTTTTGCTTTTGTACCTTTGTTGTAGGCGTGTTTTATTTCTCTCATCTCTGAGACTGTATCAGCAATATCAATAAGCTCATCCGGCGCTCCTCTTCCGGTAAGCACCAGGCTAAGCCTTTTTGGTCTTTCCCTGATAATATCTATGACTTCCCGTATATCAACAAGTTCATATGCTAAAATATTATTTATTTCATCAAGGATTATCATATCATATTTACCGCTGTTTATTTTCTCTTTTGCATACCGGAGGGACTCTTCTGCATTTTCTCTATCCTTTTCAGTTATCTGGAGTTTGCCGTCTTTAAATTTTATAAAGCCTTTCCCGAGCTGCTCCATCTCAACTTCGGGTTTGAGCCTTTCCATTATCTTTGCTTCCCCGGTCTTCCATGCACCCTTTATAAACTGAAGTATAAGTACTTTGTGCCCATGACCTGCAGCTCGGAGGGCAAGCCCAAGGGCTGCCGTAGTCTTACCCTTACCCCCGCCTGTATTTATGATCACAAGGCCTTCTTCCTTTTTCTCTACATGCTTCATATCTTTTCTTTCTACGATTAAAAATATTTATTCTAAGCTTCTATATATTCCAGAAGCTTACTTCTATCTTTTACTGGTATCGCCCCTCCTGATAATATTTTTTCATATAATATCTTCGCTTTACCATCAGTATGATCTCTTTTGCCAATATCACTGTCTCCAATAACAATGACTTTCTTATTAAGGACAAGAGCTTCCTTTACAGATTCCAGGTTTGAAAAATTTCCATTACCAAATTCTACTTCCGGAAGTACTACCAGGTCTGATTCTTTTATAAATTCAATGTTTTTATTTTCTGAAGTCTGGGAAATGGGGGAAAAAGGTGCTTCTACTACATAAGGTATATCAAGCATCTGGCATGTATCCACATCTGTATCAAATGTATTGACTACCCCGCAAGATAGCTGATATCCGTGATGATAAAGAAGATTTAATACCGGGGAAGCAGCTCCGCCTCCGCCTACAATATGGATCCTTATTAATTTTTCTTCTTTCTCAGGCCCTGATTGTTTAAATGCATAGCCCGGATCGAATACGGGGCTCACATATATCTTCTGTGTTATAGGATTCTTGCCAACGAAAATATCACTGTGAAATACACTTTTTAGATTTTGGCGGTTTATGATCTTCTCGGGTTCATCAAAACCAAAAATATTTCCATCTTTTAAAAGCATTATCTGGGAGCTGTTTTGTATGGCTAGATTGATATCATGGAAAACCCCGACAATCGTCTTGCCTTCCTCCCTGTTCAGTCTGGAAAAAAGATTCATGAGCTCTATCTGGAAGTTTATATCAAGATGAGAAGTCGGTTCATCAAGTAAGAGTATTGGGGTTTCCTGGGCCAGTGCTTGTGCTATCACCACTCTCTGCTTCTCTCCACCAGATAATTGGGTAAACCTCCTGCTTGCAAATTGAGTTATACTTGTCTTCTCCATTACTTCCCTGACTACTCTGTAATCTTCAGGTCTTTCCCTGCCAAATCTTGAAATATATGGGTGCCTTCCCATCATCACCATCTCTTCAACTGTAAAACCAAAACTTGGATTTGTATATTGAGGAACAACGGCCATATTCTGTGCAAGCTCCCTGGAGGTCATGAGTTTTAAATCTTTACCCTCCAGGCTGACACTTCCATCAAAACCTTTAAGCACCTTGCTGATTATGTTTACAAGCGTACTCTTTCCTGCTCCATTGGGTCCCACTATCGATACAAAGCTTCCCTGCCTTATCTCAAAACTTATATTGTCCAGGATACATTTACTATTGTATGAGAAGGATAGATTCTTAACTGATAATATCTTTTCGCTCATAATATTTATAAATACCTAAAAAACCTGTTTCCTTGATCTTACTAAAAGATATAAAAAGAATGGGACACCAACGATCGAAGTTATTATGCCTACAGGTATCTCCCTTGGCATTAAAACCGTACGTGCAAGAGTGTCTGATGCTAAAAGCACTATTCCTCCGGCAAGAGCTGAAGTAGGAAATAATATTTTATGATCGGGCCCGACTATTAGCCTCAAGATATGTGGAGTAATAAGTCCTACAAATCCTATGATCCCGCTTACCGATACTGCAAGGGCCGCTATTATTGATGCAAAAACCAGTAGTGTCTTCTTTACTTTTTCAGTCTGCACTCCAAGCTGAGCAGCTCTTTCATCACCCATAGAGATAATATTAAGATCCCTCATATAGAAACTGCAGATTATTACAAGTATGACTATCACTGGAGTTATTAAATATAGTTTTTGCCAGGAAGCCGCAGTAAGGCCTCCCATCAGCCAGAACACTATTTTTGCCAGATCATGTGCCCGAAATATCATAATAAATGATGTCATTGAACCCAGCATGGCGCTAAGGGCAATACCAGAGAGAAGGAGAGTGACTACGGATACCTTCCCTCTGGAACTAGAGATAGTGTACACAAGAAAGGTAGTTCCAAGTGCACCGATCAATGCAAAAATAGTAGTAATCGAAATATTGAGCAGGCTAATAGTGGAAACAAAAAATAATCCTATTGCGGCTCCAAAAGCTCCCCCGGCAGATACGCCTATTACAAATGGATCCGCCATTGGATTCCTGAAAAGTCCCTGAAATATGACGCCGGCACTTGCAAGAGCAATACCTACGACAAGGGCCATAAAAATCCTTGGGAGCCGGATCTGGCTCACTACAGCAAGTGACTGCGGATCAAGCATATCCCTATCTATAAAGTGATTTATTCCGGGTATATAGCTTCCAACCACCCTGACCGTATCGTAAATACTTATCCTGGCCGCTCCGATCGATGCAGCAATAAGGATCAGCAGTATTACGATAGCCGCGAGTATTAATATTATTTTTACTGTCCTTAGCATATTTCTAATACCATAAATAATTTAAAACCAGATAACTTATTAGTAAAAAGACTACTTCCATTATCTCGCTTGATCCGCCTATAATATCCCCTGTTATACCGCCGATCCTCCTTGTAAAAAACCAGCCCAAAAATATTATAGATAATATTGCAATAACTATTACACTAAATACTCCTGCCAGGACTGGAAGTAATCGTATGAAAAAACCGGTATTTTCATTTATAGATGTGTAAAACCCTCCACCTGTAAAAAAAGTTGCCAGATACCAGCCTCCCGCTATAAATACTAAAAATACTAAAAACAGATAAATAGTAGACACTATAAAGTATTTTCTCTTCTGCTTGTTTTCAGTAAATATCTTTGCAAGACTGCTGCCGCTTCTGGCATTTTTGTAAGAAGCCAAAAGGTAAGTCATGCTCCATCTTCCGAAAGCTGGCATAAATACCAGTGTAGCATAAAAATAAAATGTACCTCTTTGATCTGCTAAAGAACCATTACGGGAAGAGACGTAGAGATAATACATAAGCGTTATTTTTAATATGATTAAAAAAACAATAGAGAGTATCCCAAAAACACCTACATCACTTTTCTTCATTATCTCAAGTATCTTATCTTTATTCCTTTTACCGGAAAATATACCGTCAAACATATCTGCAAGACCATCAAGATGGGCAGCTCCGGTAAGGGATACTTCCAGGACCAGGATCAG
This sequence comes from uncultured Actinomycetota bacterium, assembly GCA_964556035.1. Lineage (GTDB taxonomy): Bacteria > Actinomycetota > Humimicrobiia > Humimicrobiales > Humimicrobiaceae > M55B120. The sequence continues at coordinate 1,284 of CAZKVA010000124.1, read as the reverse complement.
CAGCACAGATAACAGGAGCGGTAAAAAAAGATTCAGTACAAAGAATGAAGAGGAGATAATAATCCCAAGTATGAGTCCGACCATAGGAAAATACAGAAGTGAGCCGCTGACTTCTTTTTCGTCCATTGCAATAGTGACCGGTATCTTAAATACTGTTAAAAAACCAAATGCATTTATTATTTTTTTACCCAATTATTTTTCCTGTCCTATAATAATTTAAAATTATTTCAATCTTTGCTTCATCCCGGCAATAAAAAAATATGCTTCATCCGATACCTTTGCAATATTTTTATTTATAATTCCCATAAGATCCCTGAATATCCTCCCAAGGGGGAAAGCCGGAACAACACCCAGACCTATCTCATTAGAGACTATTATAATATTCAAATCTGTTTTTGATATTCTTTGAAGAAAATATTCAAAGTAATCAAGGACCTCTTCTTCTATTTTTTCTTCAAGACTGTTTTCTATTATCTCCATATTATCCAGTTTGTAGTGGTCGACCAACCTGAAAAGAAGGTTTGTTATGCAGTCGACAATGACCGTTTTTATACCGTTTGATTCCATACTGGATATGATAATATCGATCTCTTCCTTATCAGTTCCTTCTTTTTCGATCTCAAAAGTGATCCAGTCTGCTGGACGCCTCTTACGATGAATATCGACCCTTTTTTCCATCTCTATATCAGTGATTTTGGCAGTAGCAAGATAACCGGTCTTGCCGGGTAGCGATACGGCCAGTTCCTCACCAAAACTGCTTTTACCACTTCTCGCACCTCCCAGGATCAGATATATCTTTGCCATATAGCCTCCTTAATAACTTTAGCATACTTACTACTGGAGGGGGGTCAACAATAGTAAGTATACTAAACTTTAAAATCTTTACCTATTCAATGATCTCAAATTCCCCGAAGATCTCCGGATGTATTGCTTTAGCCAGCATTTGGAGACCCTTAATGATATTTTGGCTCGGCCTGGAGATAGGATCATCAGGGATAATATATACATCACCATTTACCACAGCCTTAATGCTTGCAAATCTTTGGTTCTCAAGAATTACCGAAGGATCTGCCGCCAGGGATACTGGTGCTATTATTACATCAGGGTCCTTCTCAATAAGTGTTTCAATACTATATTCGACCCATCCCGTAAGTCCATCCTCTGAAAGGATATTTTTACCGCCGGCTATCTCAATATGGTCATTCATTAAAGTGTCTTCTCCTTACCTCAACAGGGGCTCCTTCCATATCTCTTACAAGACATCTGGCTTTTGATCGTATGTAA
>CAZKVA010000123.1:0-5408 GCA_964556035.1 uncultured Actinomycetota bacterium | reverse complement strand
GATAAAAATACCCGATGAACCCCAGATCACAGGTGCACTGGGTGCAGCATACCTTGCACAAAAGATATGACAAAAAATCTGGTCCTGTATATTGCGACTCTTTAGTATCATGACCCTGAAAATTCTTTCATATACGGCACCGGTATCCTGATACAGCCGAAGCACATGGATCTTCTGGATCACAATTCTATACATACCCAAAGGTTACGTACTCAGGATCACTGGATTCAAAAAGCATAAAAAATCCTAAATCATTTTATAGATTCCATCAGCTTCTTTGCTTTTTGAAGCTGGCTTTCCCTACCGGATATCTTTCCATTTAGTTTTAGGGCAAATAGCTCTTCGAGTACTTCTCTAAACTTACTGGAAGGTTTATAACCCATACTTTTAAGGTCCTCCCCGCTTATCTCAAGTTTTATAGCTGAAAGCTTTGAAAAGTATTTTTTTATATTTTTTTTGTATTCCAGTCCCCAGCTGTGCGTGATGACCTGGAGTTCGGGTTGATAAGCACTTACTATCCGGTAGAGCGCGTGATTATCCTTTACCTGGTCCCGTATTTGTTTTCTGGCTTCATCCATATGGCAAAGGACTTTAATAATTACCACAGCGTCCTTTTTTCTTACCTTCATCCTTGCACACCACTTCTCTATCCCGGAAGTACTCATATTCTCAAAGAGAAGTACCAGTAAAAGCCTCCATTTTTTTACTTTTTCTCCGGTAAAGGGATTTAACTGGATCTGGGATCTCAATACTTTCCTTGCAGCTTCTGTAAAGGCCCTGTCAATGCTGGACTTTATGCCTATCTTTGCAAGTGCCCCAAGGTCATATAATCTTTTTATGGCGCTATCAGGTTTTTCTTCATTTAGTATATAGATAAGTTCATCCCTGATCCTGACACCAGTCAATTTGGAGACTATATCCATATTTATAGTGGTTATTGCAATATCTTCGGTCTCCCGGTCCATTACAAAACCAAGCCTTTTCTCAAAACGGACAGCCCTGAATATCCTTGTCGGATCTTCTATAAAACTCATTTTATGGAGTATCTTTATTTTCTTATCCTTCAAATCCTGTCTCCCTCCAAAATAGTCGAGTATCTCTCCAAAATTTTTCTTGTTCAGGGAAAGTGCAAGACTATTTATGGTAAAATCCCTTCTTGCAAGATCCTGTTTTATATTTCCGGACTCGATACTGGGAAGCGCGGCCGGTTTTTTATAATACTCTACTCTTGCAGTAGCAATATCTATATGCTGGCCATTTTTAAGCACAAGGACAGAGGTCCCGAATTTCCAGTGGATCTCCAGTTTGGCATCAAATCTATCAGCCAGTTTCTGTCCAAACTCTATGCCGTCTCCTTCCACTACAATATCTATATCATAATTTGGGATACCAAGCAGTGCATCTCTTATAATACCTCCTACAAGATATGTACTTGCTTTGAGTGACTTTGAAACACTGAATATGACTTTAAGGATGCCTTTTAGCTCAGGTGAAAAGAATTCTATTATTTGTTCATAATTTCTACCGTGCAGATATCTTAATACGTCTTTCCTGGTGATTATTCCCACTATCTTCCGTTTCACAACAACAGGGATCCTTCCAATACCATTTTCGATCATCAAGTCCTGTATGCTGTTTATGCTGGTTCCAGGACTTGCCTTTACTAAATCATGGGATTTGAATCCCTTTACCGGAGCATGGGAAAGACCGTGTTTGATGGCTTTATCGACTTCTTTTCTGGTTATTATCCCGGCAAGGAGCCCTGTCCTCCCTATTATGGGAATACCCGAATGACCGAAATTTTTCAGTATCCTGTCTACCTGCTTTATGGTGTGATCCTGGGATATGGTCCTTACCGGATATGACATTATGTCTCTTGCAAGAAGGGGCTTTTCAGTATTTTTCTTAAAAGAATTTATAACTTTTTTTTCAATCTCTTCAAAAGCCGAGGCACTTAATACGGCAGATGCCGCCTGGGGGTGGCCTCCCCCGCCGAGAGGACCCAATACTTTGGACACATCCACACTCTTGTCATCGTTTCTAGCAACTACGTATACTTTTCCCTTCATCCTGGCCCAGCATATGACTATGCTTATCTCTTCTATTTGTGAAAGCTTCCTGGTTAGTACTGAAAGGCCCTCAATATAATGGGGCATATCCGCCCATGACATCAATATTTCTTTTTCATTTACTTTTATTTTTTTTGAGTTAATGATCAATTTTTCTAAAAGTCCGTGCTGGTCAGCAGAAAGAGACAAATTTAAAAACTTCAACGCCACAAAAAGATCAGCCTTATTTTCTATTAAATATGCAGCAGCTTCCAGGTCGCTTGCGGAAGTGGAAGGATAAGTAAAAGAACCGGTATCTTCATATATTCCTATTAAAAAAAGTGTTGCCTCAAGAGGTGTTATTACCACACCTTTCTTTTTAATATATTCGACAAGAATGGAGGTAGATGCTCCAATATCTTCAGAGTAGTCTTTTTTTGCCTTGAAGTTCTTTCCGGTCTTTGAATGATGATCATAGATGATCACCTCTACTCCGGGATTATCAAATACCTGCCGTGACGGACCAATTCTAGTCTTGAGCCGGGTATCTATCATTATCAGTCTTTTGACATCTTTAAATTCTATATCTCCTACCTCGGCAAGCTCGGGAAGTTCGTCCTCATAAAGGGATATGAATTTACGGACATTAGAGTTTATGGCGGTAGGAAGGACAATGAAAGCTGCGGGAAATAGTTTTTTTGCGGCAACCATGCCGGCAAAAGAATCAAAATCAGAACTTAGATGGGTAACAATTATTTCCATAAATAGTAATAACTATTATAGGTATATTAAAATAATGTTTTTGAAAATTATATTAAAAATATTTAAATATTAAAAAAGTGCCGCTTAAGCGCCTGTTCTAGAAATATTTATCATAACTGATGATCTCTGTAAGTGGTTTTCTTCCCCTGATCGACGCTTCTCTTGCAGGATAGCCGAGAGGAGTAAGGGCCACTACTCTCACATTTTCAGGAACACCTAGTATATCCTTGACCAGTTGTTCTTTAAATGCCCCGATCCAACAGGTCCCCAATCCTTTTTCGGTAGCAGCCAGAATAAGATGCTCAAGTGCTATCGCAATATCTATCGGATAGCTGCTCATGTATCCGCCCATGCTCCCATAAGCTTCCTCTTCTTTTGCACAGGCAGCTATTATCACCGGTGCCTCTTCCATAAATGTCTGATTATTACAGGCAATTGCAATGTCCGTTAATATCTTTTTATTTTTAATGACTACAAGCTTCCAGGGTTGAAGATTTTTTGCTGATGGCGCTTTTCTGAAAGCCTGCAATACATAATTCAGCTTGTCTTCCTCGATCTCCTGATCTTTGTAGGAACGGATGCTGTGTCTTGTCTCAATAAGCTGCATCAAAGTGGTAAAACTCTTCATATGGCGCTCTCCCTTAAAGTGAATTGAAATTACTGAATGCTAAAATCTAAATACAACCATATATTAGCACCAGCTATTTTTTTAGTAAAACTCTTTTTTGTGACCCAGAAATAGATTTTCTTGTGTCCTGACTTTTTCCACTTAAACCCTTAACTTCTCAATAACTTCCATATTTAATCTGATTCCCAGTCCAGGTTTTTCATCATCAACTTCAATATAGCCATTCTTTGCTTTTGGAGCTCCCAGTATATAGGCATCAGAAAATCCTCCTATTTGTTTTTTCTTTTCCCATGAAGGCACACATGTATCTTCGGCCCATCTTACCATCGGACATGACATTGCCAGATGGATCGTCTCAGCATAAGCTACATGGGGTGCATATGGTATATTGAAAGCTTCAGCAAGGCCTGCAATTTTTTTTGCTTCAGTGAGTCCGCCCATTCTTCTTATATCCGGTTGTATAATATCTACAATCCTATTTTCAATCAACTCTTTAAATCCGAATTTAGTAAATTCATGCTCACCTGCAGCAATCGGTGTTTCCACTTTTGAACGCAAGTACTTATAACCTTCAAAGTCATCTGGAAGAAGTGGTTCCTCTACCCAGTCAAGATTGTATTTTTCAAGCCTTTTTATCATTTCAACCGCATAATCAACCTCTGACCAGCTCATATAAGGATCGATCATGACAGATATATCATCTCCCACGGCTTCTCTTACTGTTTTTACCAGCATCTCATTGCGTTTCATCCCTTTTTTACCTTCGGATGGGCCGGCACAGGCTCTTTGCTTAACTCCCAGATAACCCTGTTCCTTATAATCTTTGGCTTCCCTGGCAAGAGCCTCAAAATCAGGATTATCGAGATCACTTGGATGCAGATTACTGGCATATAACTGGATTTTATCCTTGGTTTTCCCACCAAGTAATTTAAATACAGGGACTTTAAGTGCTTTCCCCTTTATATCCCATAAAGCAACATCGACTCCGCTTATTGCTTCAATCGCTGCACCCTTTCGTCCGAAAACTATGGAAGCCCGGTACATTTTGTCCCATAACATTTCAGTATCAAAAGGATCGGCACCCAGCAGCAGGTTCTTAAAATGATTTTCTATCAATACTTTTCCGGACACTTCTGTCCCACCTCCACAAAAACCATATCCCTCTATTCCGCTATCTGTCCTGATGATGACAACAGGTACTATCCAGTGATTTCCTCCTGTCCACATAGCTCTTTCTTTTCTGTATTCTTTATATGGCTCCATTGGACCCACTAAAGGTGATTTCCTTATGAATTTTGCAAAGCCTTCAGATTTGGTAGCGGCTAAATTGATTACTTCTATATCTGTTATTTTCATTTGAACTCCTTAGAAATATCCTCAATAAATTGTCAAATTTTCCCCTCTGGGAACATCTTATCCAATACTTCTGGATCATGACTGGTTATGATAATATCAGCATTGTCCCTTATTTTTTTATAAGCCTCAAAACACTCCCAGAGATTATAGAAAAGACCTATTGGACGATTTTTTATTACATTCTCCCTAAAAAAAGCTACATCGGATGTAAAAACTACTCTGCCTTTAGCACTTTCAACCTGTACAGCCATGCAGCCCGGAGTGTGTCCTCCAACCCAGAAAGCCTTTATTCCCGGTAAAACTTCAACTTCATCTTCAACAAATATTATCCTTTCTGCCGGAAGAGAAGATATGTATTTTATTGGCCTGGTAGGGAAAAGTGCATCATTATAGTAATAAGGTCTTTCCTTTTTCATATACTCCATCCATCCTTTTTTGGATAAAACCACCGTAGCATTGGGAAAAAGGTCTATATTTGAAGAATGGTCATGATGGAGATGGCTTATGAATACATAATCTACCTCTTCGGGATCAGTACTGGATTTTTCTAGTATTGATTTTATATTCTCATCTTTGGGCAGATCAAATGATATTTTACCGCCAAATTCTTCGTA
>CAZKVA010000122.1:0-5464 GCA_964556035.1 uncultured Actinomycetota bacterium | reverse complement strand
AGCAGACCAGTGGTTTCTGGTGGGTCATCCATTTCTTTAGATCCTGTAAATGCGACCTGACAGCGATGGTCCGGATAAGCGGATTGCCAGCTGACAATATGTGGGCTGTCCTCAGGCGTACCGATTTAATATCTTCCTTTGAGTAATATTTAAAAAATGCTTTACTGACTGAGGTAGAGACCTCAAAGATACGGTCCCTGGGAAATCCATTATCCTCAATAAGTTTTTTTGATTGCAATGCATTGATATTGACCTGGATCCACCTGCGGCCACTCCAGGGATATATTTTTTTTAAAAGAGAGAAGAACGGCACATTATTTATATTATGGAAGAATTTATCTCTGGGACCAGGCTCTTCATCCTGTTTTCTTTCCGAAGCCGGTCTTCCGCCTTCCCAATAAAAGTCATGGTTTGAATTGAGGACATAAAGGCCCATTAGTTCCGATACCAGGATTGTGCATAATCCAGTAGCCATATTTCCCGGATTTGAATTGACGTTTACAGGGATCAGCAGTGAAATTTCATTTTCAGCAATATAGGTACCCAATTTTTTTGTAAGGTCCACTGCCTGATTCCAGATCTCAACAGCCATTTTATGGGAAATTTTGGAATTTTCTTTCATATCCTGGTAAAAAAGTTTTTCAAACCATATGCCTCTATCCCATTTCGACCATCCATTTGCACCACTAATACGATGCTTTTTCCATTCCGGCTTAATAATATTATCTGCCTGCGGGTAAAAATCGCCTGAAACATAATGGATCACTGCCTTTTTTTCATCAGAAAGAATATCATATAAACACTGGGCGTATTTTGAAATTTCGATAGAAACACCATCGATACCAAGATCAAAGGTCCAGAACGCAATTCCGGTCCGCACTTTTTCGAAGAATTCATCCTGGCTGAATTGTTCAATCGGAAGAGCATTTTCTTTTATGTCTGCAAGGCTTAGGGAAATATCGGTCCAATTTTTAGGATCATAATTTTTAAGCTTTTTCATCATTTCAGATAAGAGGTATTTTTTATTGCCTGGCTCCATTAATCACATCCTTGTTTTTGTTTACAACACCTGCTTTAGGCAACTCTGTGCAATAAATAAATTCTATTCTTTACTGACAAGGGCTATAAAATCTTCTATATTCTATCGGCCTATTTTAAACATTATATTTAAAGGGCTAAAATGCCACAAGAAAATTATATATCAATGCCGGTCGGCCAGAGGGTCTATTGGCCGATCCAGAGTAATGTATAAAGTAAACCTGAAATAGTTTTTAAAAAATATGGAACCGCTCTTTTATTATATGGTTGTTTCTTGCATCAGGGGTGATGGTAAAAGAAGTCAGTTTCTTATTTTTTATATTTCTAATATTTTATATAATTGACTGGTAAATATATTTTAGATGTATGGCCCGGCAGCCAGCTGGGGCCAGCAGTAAATGTAAGTTTATTAGACAGAAAGGTTTTATATTATGGCAATGAACCCGAAGGTAAAAAATCCTCTTATCCTAAGTATTGTATCTACTTTATTCCTTGTCCCGGTACTAATACTTACGATGTATCTATTTGGTTCGGTGAACTGGATAATGCTTGTAGTAACGGCAGTTATCTATCTGGTAGTGATCTTTTTAGTCTTTTTATTCTATGGCGGCCTTGGAAAAAAATAGTTTCCCATGATGGACGTAAAGGATATAAACATAAGAAGGGTCTCTCCCGGCAGTCATGCCTATGCTGACAGGGATATCTACAGAAATAAGATATCGGCAGAAGGAAGATACAGTTTCAGGCTGGATTACAAATATAGCGGTCTATATATAATATGTGACCGGGACATCAGCAGTGAGCTGGAAGAACCGGTCCTTGGTTTTTACCGGGATATCAAAACTGTAATAGATGGGCAGACTGATTTTGAAAAGAGCCTGGCACCCATAAAAGTAGGAAAAGATCCCCCCCGGATAATAAAAGAGATGTGCGATGCAGGCGAGGTCTTCAGTGTTGGACCTATGGCTTCCGTAGCCGGGGCATTATGCGATCATCTTGCTAAGAGCCTTATGGGCAGATGCAGTTTCCTGATGATAGAAAACGGCGGGGATGTATATATAAAGAGCGGTGATCCGTTTGAAGTGGGCATATTTACAAAAAACATCTATTTCAGGGACAAGCTTACCCTGTTTGTAGAAGCAGGGCAGACTCCATGTGGGATATGTTCTTCATCGGGAAGCTTTGGCCATTCCCTGAGTCTCGGGAAAAGTGATCTTGTGACGGTACTGTCCAGGACCGCCACTATTGCTGATGCTGCAGCAACTTCAATAGCAAATACTATAAATAGTGAAGAAGATATCGATGAGGCGATTACCCGTTTTAGCCAGTACAAAGAGGTGGATGGCCTGATCATTATAAAGAATAAAAGAATCGGCCTGTGGGGGAAATTACAGTTGGCTCCGAAATAAAAAAAAAGAGAGATCAACCTTCGGATAAAACCTTAGATGTGCTTCCTCATCATGATCATATGTATGTTAACACAGCATACAATATTCTATTGAATAACAGGACAATGAAACAGAATAGATATAAATCAATAAAAGCTTCTATCCAATAACCCATCCGGGCTGAATTCCATATACTTAAATGTATACGTTTCTACAAGTTACTTAAAGTTTTGTCTCTTTTTTTTCCTGAATCGGTTTGAGGGTATTATTCCCGGTTCCGATTATGCTCTGGCCCTTGAAAAGTCCGCCCTTTGATATAGTAAGCAATGCGTCTTTCTGTGTAAGATTTCCAATGAATTTTCCTGTTGGTGATATCTCGACTTCTCCGGAAGCAATCATCTCGCCCTTAAATGATCCTGCTATTATAGCATCTTTTGTCCTTACGGTTGCGTCTACTTTTCCTTCTTTTCCAATAACGATTTCTTTATCCGCAACAAGTTCTCCAGTTACAGTACCATCTATTCTTGTAGAGCCTGGTGAGTTTATTTTTCCATCCACAGTCACGCCCTCGGCTATAACAGTTATTGTCTTACTCCCCTTAACATCAGGGTTTTTCCTTGATAACATCTAATTCCTTCCTTATGATATTTTATGGTCCGGATATCCGGCTGGCAGTAATTATAGCACTTTTAAAAAATATTTTTCTGGATTTTTTTATTATTAACTAATAGTTCATATACCCCAGGGTTTATGTAAAAAAATCCTGAATGGACCACTCTCTCAGCTGTAAATGCTTTTGTCCCAAAATCCTCTACTACTAAAGATCCAGTGAAATTATTTAAATTCTCACTTAGATAACCATTAATTTTCATATACACTTCTTAGGATGTGTCAGTATCTTTATTTACAAAATAATCTATTAATATTGGCAGACCATAGTATTTTAATTTCGAACACTTTTTTTAAAGAATTAAATAGATTCTACCAATCATTTTAAAAGCCCATCAAGGAATGCACTTAAAATTGTCCTACAATTCGTATTATAAAAAGTTATGTAGGTCAATATTTAATCTTTACAATATGCCCTACAATAAGTATAATATTCATTAATGTAGGTCAAGATTAAATATTTAAAGAAAAGAAGACATGGCAATATTAAAAGAAATGTTTAAAGAAGAAAAAGAACGCTTACTCAAAATGAAGAAATTCTATATAAATAAAATCCAGGAATTACCTAAAGGCAGTATTGTGTTCAAGAATAGAGGAAATAGGAGATATCCATATTTAGTTTACCGAATAGGGGAAAAGGTAAAAACAGATTACTTAAAAGTCAATGCCGATGAATTAAAGGAAATTGAATTTAAAATAAATAAAAGGAAAAAATATATCAAACTAGTAAAAAACATAAATAATGACCTAAGGGTGCTGGGAAGATTTTAAATGACTGGTATAAAAAAAGTATTTTGGGAAACAATAAAAATACTAGATAAAAATAAAATTCTTGATTATGTAGTCCTAGTTGGCAGCTGGGCAGAATATATTTATGAGATATCGGGATATTTAGAAGGATTCGAGGCTAATTTAAAGACAAGAGATATAGATTTTTTAATAAGAAATATAAATAAGCCCAGAAAGAAAATAAGTGTAATAGAAGTTTTAGAAAAGGAAGGATTTGATACTTCAGTTGACTATATTAGTGGTGTCTATAAGTTTTTCAGAGAAAAAGATCTGGAGATTGAATTCCTGGTAAGAGAAATGGGAAAAGGACAATCGGATTCTTATGATGTACCATCTTTTGGAATCAGAGCTGAAGGTTTAAGACATATGGGGATATTAATTGAAAATAATATAACTCTCGAAATAAAAAATATTAAAATAACTGTTCCAACACCTCAAGCTTATTTACTACAGAAAATTATTATTAATAAGAAAAGGAAAAGTAAAAAAGAAAAAGATTATCTTAGCATAGAAAATTTATGGGAAAATATCGTATCGATAGAATCTGAGTCTGGGAAGCTAAAAGATCTTTTATCTAAATTATCAAGGAAACAGAAAAAGATTGTAGATGAATTCCTAGATGATAATTTTTTACGTTTTTGAGCAGTAGATATGGTAGGCCATAGCGTACGAAGTTAGAAACAGGGCAGCAGCTTCAAATGAGGATATTTTTATACCGGAATTGGTTTATCAGGGTAGGTTCTGATTTAAAATTAATTGATAGTTTAGTATAATAAAACCAGTTATAAAGAACATGTGCAAATAACTACTATAATGAATTATCATCTCATTATATCAGGAGGAACTAATGGAAAAAGAAGATCAAACCACGGAAGAAAAAACATATAGTCTTCCCAGACTTGGTGAACCTGCTCCCCAATTCGAAGCAGTCACCACTCAGGGGACCCTGAAACTTGAAGATTTTAAGGGAAGCTGGCTGATTATGTTTTCCCACCCGGCAGATTTTACACCGGTATGTACCACAGAATTTATAGCATTTGCAAAAATACATCCCCAGTTGAGAGAATTAAACTGTGAGCTTTTGGGACTCAGTATCGACAGTGTCTATTCTCATATAGCCTGGGCCAGAACAGTAGAGGAAAAATTTGGACAAAAATTAACTTTTCCAATAATTGCAGACCTAAATAAAGAAGTAGCTTCAAAATATGGAATGGTTATGCCCGGTGAAAGCAAGACTGAGACCTCAAGATGTGTGTTTATTATTGATGATAAACAAATTATAAGGGCAATGATCTATTATCCTCTGACTACTGGAAGAAACACAGAAGAAATACTGAGAACCATTAAAGCACTTCAGACTTCAGATAAAAATGGAGTGGCCACCCCTGCAAACTGGCAGCCCGGGGATAAAGTTATAGTACCTCCTCCAAATACTCAGGAAATGGCTGAAGAAAGAGTAAAAGAGAAAAGCTATGAATGTACTGACTGGTTCTTTTGTAAAAAAGAGTTGAAATAAGGAGAATATTATGGCTTGTGTAAATCCTGATGGTACTTTAAGCACTTCTGCAAAAGAGCTGCTA
>CAZKVA010000121.1:0-5513 GCA_964556035.1 uncultured Actinomycetota bacterium | reverse complement strand
CCAGCAGATCCTCGGCCAGACATCACGAAATCCAGATGGGCAGCTGCATATAAGTTCCCGCCGGAGCAGGAAGTGACAAGGGTAGTCGATATAAAGGTAAGCGTGGGTAGGACCGGGGTGCTTACACCTGTGGCCCAGCTAGAACCTGTAAAAGTAGCTGGCTCTACAGTTGCTCATGCTACACTCCATAATGAAGATGAAATAAGGAGAAAGGGTGTGATGATAGGTGATTGGGTAGTGATCCATAAAGCTGGTGATGTTATACCGGAGATAGTAAAGGTGATCACAGAAAAAAGGGACGGGACTCAAAAAAACTTTGAGATGCCTGATATCTGTCCGGTATGTCATTCAAAAGCTATTAGGCCCGAAGGGGAAGTTGCCCTGCGATGTCCCTCGATCGCTTGCCCCGCCCAGCAGTTTGAAAAAATTGTGCATTTTGCTTCTAAAGGGGGAATGGATATTGATGGTCTGGGACCAGCAATAATTGAAAAGCTCCTGGAAAAGAAGCTTATAAAAGATGTATCGGATATATATTATCTTAAATATGAAGATATTATTTCACTAGAAAACTTCAAGGAAAAATCTACGAATAACCTCCTTGATTCCATTAAGAAAAGTAAGGAAAGACCTCTTTCGCGGCTGCTGTTTGCCCTTGGGATAAGGTTTGTGGGCTCCCATACTTCAGATGTGCTTGCTGATCATTTTAATGAGATGAGTTCACTTGCTGCAGCTAGTTTTGAAGAAATTGAAGGCATAAGTGAAGTGGGGCCTAAAATAGCACAGAGCGTGGTTGACTTTTTCGGTGGAATGCAGAATGTGGAAGTTATCGGGAGACTAAAGGCTGCGGGACTTAATTTTGGAGGAGGCAAAAGAGAAGTATCCCGGAAAAAGGATTTTACCGGAAAGATATACGTGATCACCGGAAAGCTTAATAATCGTTCCCGTGAAGGGGCCAAAAAGATCATAGAGGGTTTTGGTGGAAGGGTAACATCCAGCGTCAGCATGAGCACTGATGTTGTGCTTGTAGGCGAGGATGCAGGAAGCAAGCTTATAAAGGCGGAAAAACTGGGTATAAGGACAATATCTGAAGAAGAATTTGAAGACATGATGGCTGATGAGTAAATAGTATTATATGGCATCTATATTGGATAGAAAGATTTTTAAGAATGCATGTAAATATTAGAGATATGGCAGGTTGTAGATAATGAATGACTATAGCCCAAGACATAAGGACAGGCCTGACTCGCGGGCAGGACTCAATATTACCTGGAGCGCACTGGACGGTATTTATTCAATACTATTTCTTGCAGTTGCCCTTACCGGTGTATATTTCGGGTCTGCGAGGATCTTTATAGCTCTAAGCAACAGGCAGCTTTTAAGTGAAAATATTAGCAATATCAGCTTTATAGTCCTTTATGGTATACAGGTACTTTTAATGATGGGAGTCGTCTGGTTTGTAGCACTTCATAAAAGAAAGGGAAGACTAAGGGATCTGGGGGTCAGGTATTACAGCATAGGAAAGACACTCTGGTATGCCCTTATTTCACTAATAGCTATATTTGCCATAAGTTTTATCTATGTCTTTGTGATGAATTCAGTTTTTGCAATCGAGGCGCCTGCCAGCAAGATCGAGATCCTTATTAAAAACCGCAGTATATCAAACACTGTACTCCTTATCGTAGTTGCCTTTATAGGCCCTGTGGTCGAGGAAGTATTTTTCAGGGGATTTCTATATTCGGCTTTTAAAAAGAACTGGGGGGTACTGCCGGCACTCTTTCTATCCTCTGTTCTATTTTCAATAGTGCACCTGCAGCTCTATAGTTTTGTTCCGCTTATGATAATAGGTTGGCTGCTCGCCTATATATTCGAGAAGACAAGATCACTCTTTCCGGCAATATTTCTTCACGGGGTATATAATCTGATCCTTATACTTATACTGCTTGGACAGTTTGAGATGATAAAGATGTACTAATTGTAAAATTTTTTTGTTAAAATATTGTACTTGAATTACGGATGAGCTGGCACCGAGCGAAGGCCAGGTATAAATTTTTATTAATAGGAAGAAATTAATGGAAAGAATAAGTAAAAAAGATGTCAGGCATGTGGCAAAACTTGCAGAGCTTGATTTTAGCGATGAAGAAATAGAAAAGATCACTCCCCAGCTGGATAAGATCCTCGATCATGTAGCCAGGATAAGTGCTGTGGATACTGAAGGTATTTCCTCCACATCACATGTGATGGATATAAATAATGTCCTGAGGGAAGATGAGGTCACCGAATCCGTATTACAGGAAGAAGCATTAAAGAATGCACCCGAGGAAGCCGAAGACGGTTTCAGTGTCCCAAAAATAGATTAATATAAGAATGTTTAAAGTCTAAGGAGATATTGTTGGAACTTAATTACCTAACTGCCCATGAGCTCAGGGAAAAACTCCAGTCCAGAGAGATCTCCAGTACCGATATTACACAAAGTGTGCTTGACCGGATAAAGAGTAAAGATAAAGATATAAATTCATATATAAGGACCGAAGAAAAATCTGCCCTTGAGTCTGCCCGTAAAGTTGACGAGTATATTGCGGAGGGCAAGAGTATTGAGGATTTTACCGGAATACCTGTAGGAATTAAAGACAATATCTGTACCAGGGGCGTTACCACTACCTGTGCGTCCAGGATACTTAAAAGTTATATACCTATTTATGATGCCACCATTATAAAAAGACTTAAGAAAAACAATTATATACTTCCGGGTAAACTCAATATGGATGAATTTGCAATGGGCTCGTCAAATGAAAACTCTCACTTTGGGCCGGTAAAAAACCCATGGGATAAGACAAGGGTGCCTGGCGGTTCAAGCGGCGGTCCCGCTGCAAGTGTTGCGGCAGGTGAGGCAATATGCAGCCTGGGTTCTGACACCGGCGGTTCAATACGGCAGCCTGCATCACTCTGCGGAGTCGTAGGATTTAAGCCGACTTATGGGATGGTATCAAGATACGGACTTATTGCCTTTGCGTCTTCGCTTGACCAGATAGGTCCTTTTTCCAGGGATATGGAAGACTGTGCCGCACTTCTTAATGTGATATGCGGACATGACCCCTGCGATTCTACATCCATTGATGGAGAGGTTCCTGATTACAAGAGCTTTTTAACCGATGATATAAAAGGTCTTAAAATAGGGGTCCCCCGGGAGCTTATGATGGAAGGGATCGACCCTGAAGTTAAAAGTTCAGTGGAATCGGCACTTAAGATGGCCGGGGACATGGGAGCTTCAGTAGAGGAAATATCGATACCCAATCTTGAGTATGCATTAAGTGTCTATTATATAATCGCACCTTCCGAGGCAAGTTCCAATCTATCGCGTTTTGACGGGGTCCGCTATGGATTCCGTGACAGGAGTGCAAAGACATTAAGGAAGATGTACCAGTTGACCAGGGCGCAGGGTTTTGGAGAAGAGGTAAAGAGAAGGATAATGATAGGGACGTACTGCCTGTCTGCCGGATATTATGATGCCTATTACGAGAAGGCGCTAAAGGTAAGGACCCTTATAATAAAGGACTTTAATAAGGCATTTTCAAAATATGATGTCCTGATATCGCCTACATCTCCAACTACCGCATTTAAGCTTGGGGAGAGGACAGAAGATCCGCTGACGATGTATCTATCCGATATCTGTACAATACCCGTAAACCTTGCGGGACTGCCTGCTGTATCGATCCCTGCGGGCCTGTCATCCGGGGGACTTCCAATTGGACTTCAGGTAATAGGAAATACGCTAAGGGAAGACAATGTAATAAGGACCGCATACAGCCTGGAGAAGGCTATAGGATTTAAGGCAAGACCAAAGATATGATCTGCATTTACTTAAATTATTATAAATAAAACGACTACTGGACTAAAAATAAAATAGTATGGCTGAAAAAAAATATGAATCTGTAATAGGGCTCGAGACTCATCTTGAGCTTTCAACAAAGACCAAGATGTTTTGCGGCTGCATGCTCTCATTTGGTGAAGAGAAGAACAAATATACCTGTGAAGTCTGTCTGGGCCATCCAGGCTCACTGCCGGTACTGAACAAAAAAGCAGTTGAATATGCGACAAAGATCGCCCTTGCACTTAACTGCAAAATAAATGACAGGACCATATTTCACCGTAAAAACTATTTCTACCCGGATATGCCCAAAAACTACCAGATATCCCAGTATGATCTACCTCTTGGTATCGGAGGTCATCTTGATATTGAGATGGGCCAGTATGTGAGAAGGGTAGGGATAACAAGAGTCCATATGGAGGAAGATACCGGTAAGCTGATACATCTGGGAAGAACAGGAAGGATCAGTGAATCGGAATCAAGTATAGTAGATTTCAATAGGGCGGGAACACCGCTTATAGAGATAGTCACTGAGCCGGATATAAGGACACCTGAAGAAGCCAGGGTATATGTGGAAGCTTTGAGAAATCTCCTCCTTTACCTTGATGTAAGTAACTGCAGCATGGAAGAAGGGAGCCTCCGTTGCGATGCAAATGTTTCCCTGCGGCTTGTTGGAGAATCCCGTCTGGGGACAAAGACTGAGATAAAGAATTTGAATTCATTTAAGTTCTTGCAAAAGGGTCTTGAGTATGAAGTAAAAAGGCAGAAGAAATTACTTGACTCAGGCAAGCCGGTGATCCAACAGACAAGACATTATGATAATAAAAGTGATACGACTAAAGCATTAAGAATTAAGGAAGAGGCCCATGATTACAGGTATTTTCCTGAACCCGACCTTGTACCCATACTCATGGATGCAGAAGTGGTTAAAAATATAGGAAAGAGTATCCCTGAGCTTCCTGCCGAGAAATCAAAGCGGTATCAAAAAGACCTGGGTCTTACCCCGTATGATGCCGGCTTTATGGCTGGGGATGTGGGAATTGCCTCTTATTTTGATAAATGCCTTAAGTGCTATGGGAATGCAAAGGCAATTGCTAACTGGATAATGGGGGATTTTAGCGCGCTTGCAAATAAGAAAAAGGTTCCGGTGGATAGAAGTGAAGTCACTCCGGAAAACCTGTGCAGTATGCTTAAGATGATAGATAGCGGTAAAATAAGTTCAAAAATTGCAAAGACTGTTTTTGAAGAGATGTTTGATACCGGAAATAATCCGGAAAGCATCATAAAAGCAAAGGGACTTGAACAGATAAGCGATTCAGGAGAGCTTGAAGATGTGGTAGAGCAGGTTATTGCTGGCAATCCTGGACCCGTGGGGCAGTACAGGGAAGGTAAGAAAAAGGCTATAGGATTTTTAATAGGCCAGGTAATGGCCAGGACCAAAGGTAAGGCGAATCCTAAGTTAGTCAATGAGATAATGGTAAGGAAGTTGGAGCAGGACTAGTATGGCACCAAACATATTCACTGGAATAAAATATAATATTTTTTTAAATATTTAATAATTATTTATATGGAGGTATTAAAAGAAATGTTAAAAGGAAAAGCTATTGGAATAATAACAAGCGGCGGTGACTGTGGCGGACTAAATGCA
>CAZKVA010000120.1:0-5698 GCA_964556035.1 uncultured Actinomycetota bacterium | reverse complement strand
AAAATAGTCATAAATGAGGTAGAAGAGTATTCTCACTGGTGTAAAAAGGTCTAGGAATCTTTCCGGGAACTCCGGCTCAGCTTGTGGACAGGCTCCTGGTATTTATTTCATTCTCTGAAGCACAACTTAAAATACTCACAATTATCATTGCAGCAAGTCTTTTTTGAAGTATTGAAATCTCCATTTGAAATACTTTTCATCGCATTCGATAATGTACCGCGAATCTCTTCAATGATAGAGGAACTGCCGTTTACCGAGTCTACCAGGCCGTTTCCGAGATACAGGAGTTTCCCCTTGATATTATCCGGGTCCATTCCCAGGATGTCCGATACAGCTCCTATATAGGTCATCAATTGCAGCCTATACCTTTCCGGCATACTCGCACGCGCGGCTGGAATTTTTTTTGTTTTATGTCCAGACATCTTATAATCTACTACTTCAGCAAAACCGTCCGCATACACAGATACCCTATCCAGCTTTCCTGTGATAAAATATTTCCCTATTTTGTAGTAAAACAATTGTTCCAGCATCAATTTCCGGGGACTGTTAACTGAGAAGTCTACAAACCCGCTTTCTTCAAACACTTCAAGATAGGGCCTGACGTCTTCAGGATAATATTTTTGCATGGGATGATCATGCATTATGGCTTTGGAGTCTTCAAACCTGAGCATCGTAGAATTCTCAATATACTTATGTATTAATTCTCCCTTTTCCATTTTTTCGTTTGGTCTCTGCGGTATAGAATAGACATGCCTCCACTTATACAGGGATGGACATTCCAGGTAATCCAGTACTGGTGTAAGGGAGAAAAGAATTTGGTCTTTCTGCCCGGCCGCTATAATGTTCGGATAGAGACCTTCATTCAATTTACCTTCATTAAATTTTTTATTTATCTCTTCCAGATACTTCCTTGAATCATTTATTACAGAAGTTGATACCGGTATCTTGTCTTTATTCCCCGATACCGCTCTTAAAACTCTCAAAGTATCTTTTTTACTTTTTAGCCCCTCTCCAATGTCCTCTGTCATCTGACCCAGATTTTTTTCTATTTCCCTCCATCCAGGTTTACAAATACTTGTATTATTTATTGACCTGTTCTTTCTCCTCTCACCGAACATCTTCTTCATTTCTTTCATATCAAAACATCTATATGTATTCTTTTCCGGGCAAAGCTCCTGCAAAAATTCTTTCCCGGGACTGCTGACCGGCATCAGATAACTTCCCTTTTTCAAAAGATCCATAAAGAAAGGAACTATCTCCTTTGCTTTTTTATTTTTATCAGCTGGATCTTCTTTATGATCCAGCTCATCAAATTGACTATATGAAAGAAACAGTATCTTCTTTGCCCTGCTGCACGCAACATAGAATATCCTTCTTTCTTCCTCCATTTTTAACTTCTTTAAATCTTCTTTGAAGGAAGCTGCACTTTTATAATTTCTCTTTTCCTTCCAGATCCTGCTGTCATTTCTTAATTCAGCCGGGACCACAAATCCATTTGTCCCGCTACTGCGTCCAAGATAATCATTTTTCCAGAGCATAGGCAAAAATACTACCTCAAATTCAAGACCTTTGGCAGCATGGATGCTCATCAGCTTTATTGAATTCTCTATAGAGATCTCTATTTTATCCGGATTGTCATAATCTGTTTTTGCAATGTCTTTCAAATAGGTCATAAAACTTTCAAGACCTGAGTCCAGGTAAGACTTTTGAAAATCAGAAGCTACCCTTATAAGGTTTTCGATATTGCTTAGCTTGACCTTTGCGGAAGCCTCAAAGTCTGACTTCAGTTCATCTGATAATCCTGTGTCCTCAAAGATAAGGCTTATAAGTTCTTTAAGATCAAGCATCCTTGATCTTCCAATATAATAAAGAAGGTGCCCCAGAAAATTTTTAAGTCTCCTTCTCGCTTCAATACTTATTGTTTCATTGCTATTACAATACTCGATCATACTAATAATATCGGTACTTCCTGCATTACCCGCTGGATTTTTCAAGAAAAAAATATCCCTGTCGCTTATCCGGTATTTTGCAGATTTTAGAATATGGATAATCGAAGCCTCATCAAAAATATTATTTATTACTTTTAACCATGAGACAATAAACAATACCTCTGGTTCAAAGTAAAAATTTCTTCCACCGACGAGCTCGTACTTTATATTATTTCTCTTAAGGGCCTCTACGATCGCACCAAACCTTTTCCGGCGGGATATGATCGCCATATCCTTTAGTTTTATTCCGCCATATGAAATTATTTTTCCTATATGGTCAGCAAGCGACTGCGCTTCTTCCCTGAGTGTTTTATTAATATCAAAAAGGACCAGTGACTCTTTGTTTTTATCAAATGCATTAAATTCCTTCTCAAACCTGTTCTCATTCCGGGATATTATGCTGTGGACAGAGTCGATTATTTCAGGTCCCGACCGGAAGTTTGTAGAGAGGAAAAAGTTTTTTGTTTTGTCTTGACTGAAGCAATCCCACTTGTCGAAATTTAAAATATTATCGATGCAAGCCCCCCTGAAAGAATATATGCCCTGGTCATCATCGCCGACTATCATGATATTATTATCCCCCTTCTTGTACAGAAGTGTCATCAGCTGTGCCTGCGCAATATTTGTATCCTGGAATTCATCAATAAAAATATACTTATATTTTGATCTATATCTTTCCTGAAGCGCTTTTCTTCTTGATAGTAAGAAATATGGCATGAAAACCTGGTCTTGATAGTCTATAGTATTGCGGTTCGACTTGACCTTTTCATAATTAAGATAGATCTCGAATAATTCACTGGATATACCGATCAGGCCCTCTTCCTCAGAAGATAATGCCCTGCTTTTATAGGATGCCAGTAGTTTTTTATGTTCAGAGATATATTTGTAAAAATCATCTGTTGAGATGAGATTATTTTTAAGATTTTGGATAAAGCCAAGCATTTTCTGGAGAAATACGGCAGGAGTCTTCCCGATCCTTATATGCGAAAAAGAGAAGTCCTTCAATATCTCGTAAAGGATCTGCCAGGATTGACTACCCGATATAAGCCTGAAATCCTTTCCGAGTCCAAGCTCAAAACTATTGTCATATATGATATCATTTCCAAAAGAATTAAAGGTATATATATCCATGCTGCTTATGTCTTCAAGACCTTTTAGTTTCTCGCCTATTCTCATCCTCATATTCTCAGCAGCATTCTTGGTAAAAGTCACTGCAAGTATTTCGTCCGGGCCACACTTCTTTTCTTCAAGTATGGATGCGATGCTATTTGTAAGAACCCAGGTCTTACCTGATCCAGCACAAGCTATTACTCTTTTTACAGGAGCTCCGCTCTTGATTATTTCAGTCTGCTGTTTTGTTCCATTATTTATAGCCATAGAACCTCGGACACAAGATCTTGTAATCACAATATTTGCATGACATATATTTACCTGGCAAAGGATTAAATATTTCTTTTTTTATCTCTCCGGTCAATTTATTTAAAATAGATTCAACTTCCTCCTTATCATAATGATCATCAGGCAGAATATATTCTGTTTTTTTATCATCACCCAGGACCAGATATTTCATAATGACTCTTCCCTGTTTTAACTTCTTTAGACCTTTATCGCTATCGAGTGCCAATTTGTAAAATCTTAACTGTATTTCTTCTTCAAGGTCCTTCTTGCTATACCTGGTTGAGCTGGATTTGAAATCAATTAACTCAGTATTACCATCGGGAAGTTGATTTATCTGGTCTATTCTTCCCCTTACTGCATTATTTGCAAGGGAAAAATTAAAACCTTTCTCCATTATGACTTTTGCCTCTGCGGGAGGCATGAAGTTTTCATAGTATCTTTTAAAATCTTTCAGCGCTGCAGTTAAAAGTTCCTTTTTTATAAATAAGAAATCAAATCTTTCTTCCTCAAAATTCTTCTCGATTATTTTTATAAATTCCTCCCATGTTCTATTTTCTTGCCATTTATCAAAAAACTCTTTTAAGGCATTGTGATATATCTTCCCGGCTTTCAGGCTGAGATTATCTTCTTCAGAAACCTTATAGAAGTACTTTACCTTATATTTGAAAGGGCAATCTTTGTATGTATTAAGACTGCTATAATTAAAAATAGGCGGATACATAGCATAAGGATTATTATTGTTGATCGTCGGCTTTACAAGATTCCACCATTTAGCCTCGGGATAAAAATATTTTAATTCCACGGCCCCTTCAGTGAAGCGGCCATAATCTACCTTCAGGCCCCTGGCTGCCCTGACCGCCAGCACCATCATCTTTTTCTTCACCAACCATCTCTTATCTATTTTATGGCGTACTCTCTTTTTTTCAGGATAAATTTTTCCGGTTCCTCCCCCGGTTGCATCCTCTTTCATCTTATCATCTATGCCCTCTGCAGCTGCCTTGATCCTCTCAAAAAATGTAGAAACACCCCTGGACCTGCTCGATGTTATAAAGAGCTTTTCTTTTGCTCTTGTAATTCCGTTAAAAACCAGCCTTATCTCACCTTCCATATGCTCTTTCTGTAATTGCCGTGATGAGCATTCCGCTCCTTCATTTATGGCTCTAAAGATCTGAAGATCGAATATTTGCGGCTGTCTGAATTTTGATGGTAGATAATTATTATTAATGAATGGAACAAAAACTGACTTATATTCCATACCTTTACACTGGTGAAAACTCAAAATATTTACTGTTCCTTTTAAAGACTGCTCTCTTGTACTTTCTTCTATTTCTTCCAGAAAACTATTATCAATAAGGTTTTCCAGATAATCCATATATGACCTGGTGTCGCTATCAGGATAAATCCTGCTGTATTCTTTTACACTTTCAAGAAAATCACCTATACCGACCCATGCAGAATAATAATGATCCTGGAAGGAGATCCCGTCTTTACCTTCAAGAAGCCCGAAAAGCCCCGATTCCGGGTCTTCTACAAAATCCATTAAAAATTCATATATATTATTACCCATTTTATTTAGGGATTTATTGACTGAAGAGATCGTGAGCCTTAACCTCTCCCGGACAATATACTCATCATCTTGAATACCTGGCTGGTCTTTGTCCGGAGCTTCGCAAATATGATTCCAAAATAATTTATTATTTTGGGATTTATCTGGTTTTTTATGTTTGTAATATTTAAGGTAGTTCGATCTTAGCTTTATATAAAACAAGGTATCCAGGCCAGTGATCTCAGAAAGAAGATGATTTTCTAAAAGGCTATCTATATTGTATTGGCGGCTGGAGACCCCACTTCCCTTTTCATCACGTGAAGACTCACCGCTTCCATTTTTATGTTCTCCGGTGAGATTATCAATAGAAATGATAAGTCTTAGATAATTGATAATATATAAGACATAGTGATTGTCCAGCATGCTCCTGGAGCTTCTTCTCATAAATGCAATACTCTTTTGTCTGAGTGCATTTTCGATTAGATGGGTCTCGTAACCAAGCCCTTTTATTATGATGGCAATGTTTTCGGGTTTCATTTTTTCATCTTCTACAAGCACTCTTATCGTATCAGCAATATATTCAGTCTCTTCAAGAATAGAATTAAAATCTTTTACATGCACTTCACCGCCGGAAGATATTCCGATATTTTTTTTTGATATCCTCTCAATACCGGACCCTATAAAATTATTGGATAATTTGACAATATTATTGGCACTCCTATAATTTTTTTCTAAAAAATGAACTCTCCCCCTGGGCTTAAGATCC
>CAZKVA010000119.1:0-5722 GCA_964556035.1 uncultured Actinomycetota bacterium | reverse complement strand
GTCTTCAAGGTTAGTTATAAAACCGTCATATACAGGCTTATTGAAGAGGAAATTGCAGATTCAAAAATTTGGAAGATGTTTTGTTATAAGTATAAACAAAAGAAGAACTTTAGTTTTAGTGGACATAAAGAACCGGAACCGCTAGCAGCTATTGATTGTATTGAGGATCGTTTGAATCGTCTTGTTCGTGAGGCATATGAAAAAGAATTGATTTCGATATCACGTGCTGCCGAAATCCTAGGGAAAAGCATTACTGAGATGAGAGAACTGGTTAAAGGATGGATGGCGGTTAAATGAATCGAGTTGTTATCTGTGATGCGAACATCTTAATAGATTATGCTAAAGCCAATAAGAATATAATTGGTCTTGCAATAAAGCATCTATACAAAATAAGGGTTCCATTGCCGGTATGGGAAGAAGTTAATGATCTTTCTGATGAGGAAGCAGCAATATTGGGGCTAGATATCATGGAGCCCAGCATAGCTCAAATTTACGAAGCAGCCAATATGTATGGAGGTGGTCTGTCTGATGAAGATCATATGTGTTTCATTATAGCAAGGGATGAAAAAGCAATATGTGCTACAAATGAGAAACCATTGAGACGGAAGTGTGAGGATAGTGGTATTGAAGTTATATGGGGGCTTGAAATGATGGTGCAGTTGTGTGAAGCAGGGAAGATAACTACTAATTCTGCGGAAAAAGTCGCACATAAAATTGCACAGGAAAATATAACAATTACAGAGGAGATAATAACTCGCTTCATAGAACGTATAACTAGGAAAGGAGGTTGAAATGGGAAGGAAAACGACTAATTTTAACAAAACAGGTATTAGCAAACTGCCTAATAATAAACCGGTTTTATATAGGATCCAGACACCTTCTGGGAATACTAATTATGCTGGTATCGCTAAGAAGGGAAGAGTTCAAGATAGACTTAGTGAACATCTAGGCACTATTCCCGGGGCGAAAGTTCAAATAGAGCAATTTAGTAGTATAAAAGATGCTGCAAAAAAAGAAAGCAATGTAATAAGTCGAAGTAAGCCAAAATATAATAAGTCTGGAGCCTAACAGTAATTTTTGTAATCCTTGATTGAAAGTGTATGTATGTTTCAATCTTGTCCGGACACCTTGTCGAGTGTTTTCGTATTGCTTAATCAAATATGACTGCATTACAAAATAAAATTCCCCGGTTTTATATATAAAGTCATTGAAAGTAGTAACTTTAATATCATCTTTACATTTTCCTGATATAAGTTAACCTTGAAAAAAATAGGTACTGTAACCGGTCCGGGAACCAGTGAAAATTAAAGGTAGATTTAATGGAAGATAAACAAAAAAAGAAATTGATAGATCTGGGAGCTGAGAAACTGGCGGATGCTTTACTTGAACTTGCAGTATGGTCGGATGCAGCTGATGATCTGGTTGAACGTATGATTGCTGTTCCTAAAGAAAATATCCAGCGCTTTAAGAAAAAGCTATCCAGCATAAAGCGGTCGCAGCGTTTTATTGGTTGGAGAGAATCCTCAGGTTTTGCCGCTGAGCTTCAGGCATTACTGGAAGATTTAAGGGCAGGTGTCAGTGATCCTTCTGTCGGGATCAAGCTTATTTCCTTTTTTTATGAAGCAGACGGCATAATTCTTAATAAATGTGATGACTCAAACGGTAATATCGGAGATGTATACCGAATTAATGCAAAGGACTTATTTGTGGAATATGCTGCGCTCTGTGAAGATAAGGAGAAAGTCGCCAGCACTATATTTGAACTAAGCCAAAATGATGATTATGGAGTTCGGGATACCTTGATTGATTGCGCTGTAGAATGTCTGCCAGAAGCAATTATTCGATCTATGATAGTAAAAATTCAGGAGCTGATTAAGTGTGAAGAGGATGGATATAGGAAACGGCATAATCTGATTCTTATAGAATCTCTGGCTCGTCAGATCAAAGATGCAGAACTTTTTAAAAAAACACGGATAGCTTCCTGGGGGAAACTCTCAACGGGTGCTTTTAATGATATTGCCCGTGTTTACTTTGAAAGCGGTGATATGCAGACCGCTCTTTCATGGTTAAAAAAAATTGCTAAAAATGAGACATTCCAGAAACATGAAACAGAACAACTATTGATTGATATCTATGTTGAACTTGGCGATGAGAAGAAATTGGCCGAGCTTCTTTATAAAAAATTCAGTTCATATCACTCGATCGAAACACTTCAGGAGTTATTAAATATTATTGGTGCCGATAAAAAAGATGAAGTTGTTTCAAAAGAAGTAGCTGCAATTATTGCAAATGATCAATTAAGCCTGGTCGATACTGAATTTTTAATCTCAATATGGAAAATTGATGAGGCAGAAAAATACCTACTAAAACGATCCGACCAGCTTAATGGCGATTATTATACAGGCCTCCTTCCTTTAGCCAATGCTATGGAATTAGAAGGTCGTAATCTTGCAGCAAGCATTATTTATCGAAGCCTGCTAAGTTCCATTCTTGAGCGCGGGTATATAAAAGCATATCCTCATGGCATCCGCTATCTGAAAAAATTAGATAAATTGGCAGTCTTTATTCCTGATTGGAATAATTTTGGTGATCATAAAGAATTCAAGGATCATATTTATAAAACGCATAGCAGAAAGCGAAGCTTCTGGTCTAAATATAAATGAATAAAAGAAAAAAATCTTTAATACTGAAGATTGATGAAAATTATTGATTATTTCAAGAATAGAAATTGGTTGTTGCTTAAACCAGAAGATATTTTTCAAGGATTAAAAAAACTTGAAAATAAATCATATGAAAATGATCCATATATAATATCTGCTAAGATAATTTTTAGGAATCTAAATAAATGATTTTTGAAACCTAACAAGGGGAAAATATGCTGGGAGCAATAGCAGGAGATATAATTGGATCTATTTATGAATTTAATAATATCAGGTCCACAGACTTTCCACTGTTTAGTGACAGATCAGAGTTCACTGATGACACAGTCCTGACTATTGCAACCGCAGACTGTATTTTAAATAATGGCAAATACCCTGAAATTTATAAGAAATACTTCAGGGCATATCCTGACAGGGGATATGGCGGTAATTTTATCAATTGGGGTAGTTCTGAAAGCCTGGACCCATATAATAGCTTTGGAAACGGCTCTGCCATGAGGGTGAGTCCTGTAGGATTTGCATATAACACATTAGATGAAGTGCTTGAAGAAGCGGGGAGAAGTGCTGCAGCTACCCATAATCACCCGGAGGGCATAAAAGGAGCGCAGGCTGTGGCGTCTGCTATTTATCTGGCAAGAAAAGGTAAGTCTAAGATTGAGATAAAAGAATATATCACCAGTACTTTTAATTATGACCTTGAGGATACATTAGATAATATAAGGATAGATTATGGTTTTGATGAGACCTGCCAGGGGAGCGTGCCGCAGGCCATAATAGCTTTTTTGGAATCTAATGATTTTGAAGATGCGGTAAGAAAAGCAATATCGATAGGCGGAGACAGCGATACAATCGCCTGTATTGCCGGAGGGATAGCGGAGGCATTTTATGGAGGAGTCCCTGAAGATATAAGATCAGAAGTATTGGCAAAGTTAGATGAAGGCATGCTAGAGATTATATCTAGATTTTATGATAAATTTATTTGAAATGTCAGATGCGTGTTTTGGCCGCATCCGGACACCCTGTTGGAGTGTTGCTTGCTGTATAGTCTAAAAGAGGGGATATGGGCTCAATGAACACAATATAACATAAATTACTTGAAATGTAACACTATCAATGTTATATTAAAAATTAACATGTTACATTAAAGGATTGGTAATTATGCAAAATGATATAATAGCTTATTTGAAATCTACGATAGATGAAAATGTGGAAATTAAAGAATACGCAAATATTGAAAATGTTCCGATATATCTCAAGGAAGCATTTAACTTCTATCAGGGCAAATTTCTTGATAATAGTGTTGTTTTAATTGAACCAAAAATTAACAATATTACATTGCCGACATTAAGGAAAAGGTTAGAATCAATTAAGGAGCATACAGATGGTCATATAATAATTTTATATAATAGCTTATCAGATTATCAACGTAAAAAACTTATTAATGAAAGAATTGCTTACATTATTGCAAATAAGCAGATGTATCTGCCATTTATTGCTCTTGACCTGTATGAATCGAATAAAACAAAAAAAAATATTAAAATTGATAGATTCAGCACTTCTGGTCAGGTAACATATTTATACTTATTATATAATAACAGGGATATAACCATTGATAAACTTTCAAAGATACTAAAGCGTACTAAAATGACAGCATCCAGAGCATTGGATGAATTATATGATATAAAACTGGTTACTTATGAAACAAAAGGTAAAACGGGCCGCAAGAGGTGTTACAAGCGGATAAACGACCCTCAATACTTTAAAAAAGGTTACCCATATCTTAAGTCACCGGTACTGGATAAGATAGATATATGTAGATATTTAGATATTTTGGGAGCCTTGAAAGCTGGTCTGAGCGCATTATCGGAAAAGTCCATGATAAGTGAACCAAAACATAAAATTAGGGCAATAACGAAGACGATGAAAAAAAATATAGAACCGTCATTTGATCCCTTTATAGACAGCAATGAAAGGTATGAGAAAGATCCTGTAATGCAAATAGAGGTATGGTCATATGACCCTGGAATATTATCCAAAACAGAATCAGTTGACATTGTGTCCCTGAAGCTTTCGCTTGCAAATGAAAAAGATGAAAGAATCCAAATTGAAATAGACAATTTAATGAGGGAGAATGTGTGGTACGGGGGATAGAGATATATAAGGAATACTTCTCAGATTATTCGGACCATTATGTAATAATCGGTGGTACGGCATGTGATATTATTATGAATAATATTGATGCTGATTTTAGGGTGACAAAAGACTTTGATGTAGTTTTAATTGCCGAAGCTTTTTCTGAAGATTTTTTTAGAAAATTATGGCAATTCATAAGTGATGGTGGGTATAAGAATAAACAAAAAAGTTCAGGAAAAGAACAGTTTTTTAGGTTTGCTGTCCCTCAGGATGGAAGATTTCCTGTTATGATAGAGCTGTTCTCAAGAGAACCTTTTGATTTTAACCTCAAAGAGGGATCCGTGCTTACACCTATTCCTGCAGGTGAAGATATACCCAGTTTGTCTGCAATATTATTAGATAAAGCATATTATAATTTACTTTCAGAAGGCAGCATTATCATTGACGGTGTATCAGTGCTAAGTGAAGAGTATCTAATATTATACAAGATTAAGGCATGGCTGGACTTATGTGGCAGAAAAGAAATTGGTGAACATATTGATAGCAAAAATATCAAGAAACATAAAAATGATGTATTTAAACTTCTATCAATAGTGTCACCCACTAAAAGAGTAGCTGTTAATGAAACAATAATTATTGATATAGGCAAGTTTTTAGAACTTGTAAAAAATGAACCCGTAGTAATGAAAGACATAGGTATAACTGTGATAGATTTTAGCCAGGCACTCAGTATGGTTGGGGAGATAAATAAAGAAAAAGATTATAATATTTTTTAAAGATGAAAAATAAAAGTCTGTAGTGAATTTATTATATAGCTATATAATACTGTAATATAATATTTTTTTAATTATTTAAATATGATTATTTATGGAAGGAGAACCATTGGCAATCATAATATCCAAAAACGGTAAAAATGCAAAAAAAATTGA
>CAZKVA010000118.1:0-5729 GCA_964556035.1 uncultured Actinomycetota bacterium | reverse complement strand
TATTTCCATTTATCGGTTTTCAGGTGATAGGTGCCGGGTTTTTTCAATCGATCGGTAAGGCAAGACCTTCGATAATACTATCACTTTCAAGGCAGGTACTGTTTCTAATACCCCTGGTACTGTTGCTTCCGCTTATAATGGGAATAAATGGAATATGGATAGCATTTCCTATAGCGGACTTTCTGGCGATTACTATTACGGGGATATTGATATACCGGGAGATCAGAAAGATAAATAAACTGCAAATAGTGTCTGAGGGAACCCAGGAAGTCTAATTTTTCCTTATGAAGTGATACCTGTTGTTTGAGAAAAGATGGGTGAATTCACCGCTTCCGATCCGTGAATCAAATTCAGCTTTAAATGGAGGGTGATCATAATACATATCAGAGATAAGGAATCCGAAAGTATCTTCCTCCACAAGACTTATCGGGTTTACGAGCTCATAACTATCTGAATTTGAAAGGATCACAAAATTATCATTTTCTAAAAAAATCTTTGATGAACTGCCTTCAAAACCTGGAAGGACAGTTATCCAGTAGTAGTCAGTTATTATCTTCCCATCTATTCCGTACAGCTCTTTATAATCAAAGATCAATTGATTTAACTCCTGGTTCCCTATATTTTTTTGCTTTTCTATCTGTCTCTGCTTGATAGTATCTCCATAAGCGCCGGCCAGGAAAATACTTCCGAGTACTGCGACGAAGACAAGAAGGAAAAGTACGCGCCCCGGCCAAAGCCTTATTTTAACCCCTGGCTTCCGCTTGATAAGTCCGGGGAATCTTGATAGAAAGTATTCTTTTAACTTCTCCAACTTTAAGATCCTGAAAAAAATAGCAGTTCCATATGATGCTGAATAGGCAAGGAATGGGAAGGATACAATTATATTCCTGTCATCATAGCTGAAGAATAATCCCCATATTATTACCGAAGGCATTGTAAGTCCCAGTGTGAACCACCTTGATCTTCTATTAAAAAGACTTAAGAGGGATAGTGCCATAAGTATCAGGAAAAATACCGGACTTGCTCTCAGGATTTCAAGGCCGTTTACAAGTCTCTGGACCAGTGTTGCGTCGTGATGGATGTCCACAAATAAAAATTTAAGTGTGCTGAAATCCCTTCCCCTGGCGATATCCACAAGTTTTATTATATACCAGTAAAGACCCAGCAATATGATAAATATGTAGCTTAGGATTATTGCAGTAGCCTTTCCCGGACTGAGGGTTTTACGGTTTTTAACCATTCGCCAGACCAGCCATATGACCGAGAATACAAGTATTATTAATCCTGCCTGCTTTGTGGCAGCTGCAGCGGTTGCAAATAATAAGACCACTATATTATTAGAACCGGGATCATCCGGGTCCGATCTTAAAATAGCATGGAAAGCTAGTACAGAGAAAAAAGCAACGGCAAAGTCGACATATCCTGAATCAATATAGGGAAGGCTGTAGATAAGGCAAAGAGCTGAAAAGAACAAAATAGATAAGATATATACAGGATTCCTCTTTTTTAGATAGAGGTCATAAAAAGAAAACAATATAGATATAGCGAACAGCGGCATGATCGATTTTGCTGCAAACTGAAGCGTATGGTCCTGCATCAATATATAGGAAAGGGACCAGTTTGCAGGTATGAGCTGGGGATATAAATATGTAAGGCCGGGTATATCATTCAGGTACCAGTCTATTGCCCAGCGGTTCCAGGAAAATACTGCATCCCAATGTGTGAATATACTCCCGAGATTTGAAAAGAAGAGATACAATGAACCTACAAGGATAAGTAGTATGGAGACAGGTATAGCATTTTGAACAAGACCCCTAAATCCGGACGGTATTTCAAGGTGTAATGACCTTTCAATTCTCAGCCTGCCCTTTATTGCCAGAAAGATGATCAGGGCAAGCTCGGCAGCAAGGATGATATAGGCAGAGACCGGAGTGTATAATCTGGCAAGAGTCAGGTGATAGACGATCAAATAATTGATAAATAGGCTGAATGCAAAACTGTATAAAATGACCTTTATGGGTGTGTTACCCCTGATCCTTAGGAATTTAAATAATATATATCCAGGTATAAATACCAGTTGAAAAAATGATACTACTGCAAATGCTGCCATAATGTATTTCTACCTTCTTAGTTTCTAATAGATCATAATCCTAATCCAGGTCCTTCTCTTACCGTAAACGGTCTATTGCCTGCGTTACTTCACTAATAGGGGTATAATCGGTATTATTTTTAATTACTATTCCAACTAATTTACATCCCGAACTGAGGATAGGGCTTCCGCTTTCACCTTCCTCTGCGTGGTCGAAACCTTTGAAAAAATTTACCTTGCGTTCAAAATTTCCCAGCACATATTTTGGTTTTGTGTCTTCATCATCTATAATAAGTCCTGTTCTGAGGTTTGGTAATGTAAATATCCCATAATCACGGTTGTTCAGATAATCAGCTTCATAGTAAAGAAGTTCAGGATATATCCAGGAGCTGCTTGTGTTTGATTTAAACTTAAAATCAGTATACTTTATGCCATTGTATTCTATGCAGTGTCCGGCAGTTATAAGATAGAAATCATCTTTATAGAATATAGAAAAGGCAGTAAAATTTTTACTCCTACCCTCTGTTTCTGGTGCGGCGGAGCCATAATAGACAGTTGTAAGCAGTTTGTTTAGATTTCCTGTAAGGATATCATAATCAGAGAGTTCGTCACTTTGTTTTTCTGCCTCCTCCTCTAACTGGGCTATCTCGATCTTGAGGTCTTTTATCTCCTCTTCAGCAATACTTAATCTGGTAGAGCAGCCTGTGGCAGCCATCAGTGCAATAACAGTCAGAGTCAGGGTAAATATTATTATTTGTGTTTTTACAGATTTTAAAATCTTCATTTAAATCTAAATAATAAAATGAATTATAAGTATACTATATAAATTCCTTATTATTAATTATTATAGAGATAATTTGTATTAAGTTCAGAGGTAAAAAGAATAATTACCAATTTTACTTACACAAGTTAATGTGTTATTATTTGTGTAAAGGAGGTGCAAGATGGCAACAAACTTGGCATTAGACGATAAATTAATTATAGAAGCTCAGAAAATAGGGAATCATAAAACCAAAAAAGAAGCAGTATCAGTAGCCCTGAAAGAATATATTGTGCATAAAAAACAATTAGAAATTGAGAAATTATTTGGTGAAATTGAATTTGATAAAAATTATGATTATAAAAGGGCAAGAACCAGATGAAAATATTAGTGGATACCTGTGTATGGTCTGCGGTCCTGCGCTACAAGAATCCTGATATAAAAACCACAGAAAGATTAAAGGATTTTATTACAGATGGATTAGTAACCATTATTGGTCCTATAAGACAGGAATTATTATCAGGAATATCAAGTATCAAACTACTCAACAGTTTAAAAGAATCCCTGGCTCCATTTGAAGATATAAGTTTAAAGACAGTGCATTTTATAAAAGCAGCTGAATTTTCAAAAATATGCAGGAATCAGGGAATACAAGGTTCTACAATAGATTATTTGATCTGCTCGGTAGGGTATCTAGAGAATCTAATAATATATACAACCGATAAAGATTTTGAAAACTATAAAAAATTTCTACCAATAAAAATATTAAAGTAAAAAAATCAATATTACAATTCTTGAAGGAGTATAAAATATGTTTTTAGCTATTGATGTGGGAAATACCCAGACTGTTATTGGACTTTTTAAGGCTGATAATATCCTGGCTTCATGGAGGATGGTGACTCCAAGATTTGAGACTGCTGATGAGATAGCTTCTGCTGTTTACGGCTTTCTTCATAATTCCGGATATGATTCAGAGAATATAAGGGAGGTTGCTATTTCCTGTGTTGTCCCGAGGATCCTTGATGAACTCAAGAAGATGAGCCAAAAATACTTTAACTGTGAACCACTTGTTGTGGATAGCACAATAGATTCTGATCTGGTGATCAAATATGACTATCCGGCGGAGATAGGGGCAGATAGGATCGCAAATGCTGTTGCCGCAAAAGAGATATATGGTTTTCCTTCTATTGTGGTTGATTTTGGAACGGCCACTACTTTTGATATATTGTCCTCAAAAGGTGAATATCTTGGTGGAGTAATAGCTCCAGGTATAGAGATATCATCTGAGGCCCTTTTTAATTATGCGGCCAAACTTTCAAAGGTCGACCTTCACTGGCCGGACAAGGTCATCGGAAAGAATACATATGACGGTATCCGCTCAGGCATATTGTACGGTTTTCTGGGCCAGATAGATTTCCTGCTAGATAAAATTGTAGGGGAGATAAATACAGAAAGTAAAGATGGTTTTAAGCCTAAGGTCATTGCGACAGGCGGACTTGCAGTACTCATGATAGAAAAAAGCAAATGGATAGAGATCCACGATGGCGACCTGACACTTAAGGGACTAAAGATCCTGGCAGATAAAAATAAGTGATGGTATGCAAATTACTGGTTTGTGTTCCTTGTTCTATAGAAATTATTAGATAGATAAATATAGTAAGTTATTTGTATGGAAAAAGATTTATTAGAACCCCTTATTAGTGATCTAAAAAAGCTGGTCTCTGATTATATCAGGCAATATTGTGATGCGAAAGGGATCCAATCCAGGCAGATATCTGGTCTTCTTGATGAAAAGAATGATTTCTTAATTGGGGAACACCGATTTAAAATAGGGCAAGTAGAGATACTAAATCCTGTGATAGCAGCTCCACTTGCAGGGATAAGTGATAGTACCTATAGGATCTTTGCCAGAGCTTTCGGATGCGGTCTTACCTTTTCCGAGATGGTGACAAGTTATGGGATCCATTTTAATCACAAAAAAAGCTGCAAGCTTACAGAGATAACAGATCATGAGAGGCCGTGTGCATTACAGCTTTTTGGCTCTGAGCCGGATATTATGGCTGAAGCAGCAAAGAAGATTGAGATGCAGGCTGATATCATTGATATTAATATGGGATGCCCTGTACCAAAGATATTAAAGGCTAAAAGCGGAGGATACCTGATGCAGGACGAAGACAGGGTAGAAGATATAGTATCAAAAATGGCAAAGGTGCTAAAAAAGCCGCTTACAGTTAAGACAAGGATAGGTTGGAACAGAGATAATATAAATGTTATCCGCATTGCACAAATAGTAGAAAACTCAGGTGCCAGTGCCATAACGATTCACGGAAGGACGGTAAAACAGGGATTTTCCGGGAAAGCCGATTATGAGACGATAAGCAAGGTCAAGGAAAAGATTGATATTCCAGTAATAGTAAGCGGTGATATCGGATCACCCGGGGAAGCTCAAAGGGTCCTTGAAATGACTGGTTGTGATGGAATTATGATCGGGAGGGCCTCAAAGGGAACATTGTGGTTATTTATGGATATCCTTATCCACCTGAGAACGTTAAGGGATGACAGCAAAGTCAATTTTATAGATTTCAACCCCAGCTATGAATGGAAAAAAAGTTTTGCCAGGCTTTACCTGCAATTCCTTGTAATCTTTAAAGGAGAGTACAAGGCCATAAGGGAATTCCGGAAACATCTTAGCTGGATCTTTAAAGGGGTAAGGTATATTACAGAAGCAAGGAAAAGGTTCTTCCTTATAGATAGTATTGATGATGCTCTGGAGATTATTGACAGCATATAGGATGTATCTTTGTCTTATATTATGTGGTAAAAATAAAATGTGAGTACGTCCGGAGTGAGCTGGTATTTACAGAGGGGGGAATGATTATA
>CAZKVA010000117.1:0-5758 GCA_964556035.1 uncultured Actinomycetota bacterium | reverse complement strand
GAATGAAGGAAGACGGTCTGCTTAGATACGATAGGGAAAAGATTATTATTGAAGACGTCAGCAAATTAGAATTTATACTTTTTCAGTAATAAAAATATTATTTATGTTAATTAGTAGACTTATGAGTACCTATGTAAATAACAAAGAAAAACCTGTATCGCCCAGTCTTTTGAAATAGAGTAATTTATGCTTATGTGTATTTAAGCTGGCTCCCAGTATTGGACACTTTTAGAACTTTTCCAATTCATTTAAACTTTAAATTAAATCAAGAATTATTACAAATATACCCTAATAATGGTTTTAGATAAGGATATTTTTATAACTGAATTGATTTGTTAACCCTCAACTTGCAGTTTATTATTTTTCGGGCTGTGCTTGTTCTTGCTCCTGCTCCCGTTCTTGTCCTGTGTCTCTTGGTTGACTATTACAACCCAAAAACATCATAGAAATTGCAAATAGCGTTATTGATATTAGAAATATTTTAATCAGTTTTATACTTACTCCTTGGTTTTTTAAACTTTTGTTTTAGTATATCACATATAATTTCAATCTACCTTCAATGAACAAGTAGTATTTATACAAGTATTATGGCTCCCCTAGTTGACATGTTTCGAAATTTTTATTTTGGTGAAATTACTAGTATAAAAGATGAATTTGAAACAATTCAAAGTAATTTCTTATTTACATGACTTTAAATAAATGATAGCTTCACATGTATTACAGTAGCATGAACTTTAAAGTGAAGGTAATTTTTATTAGTGAAAGTAGATCTTAGTTGGAAAAAAGAACTATTTTATACCAGAATTGAATTTCTAAGAATAAATTCAAACACGTATTTTTAGAGCTTGTATTTCCTTAATATGTTTCCCCTGATTGAGTACTTTCCTTATAAAAACCTTAACAAGCTCAGGGTCAAATTGGGATCCACTACATCTTTTAAGCTCTGATATTACCTCGTCATTATTCATCAGCTTCTTGTAAGGCCTTCCATTTAGCATTACATCATAAGAATCAACTATAGCTAATATTCTAGAAGTCACTGGTATTTCTTTTCCCTTAAGACCCTGAGGGTACCCTGTACCATCCCACCATTCGTGATGGTAGAGTATTCCCTCTGAAAGGTGCGCTAGTTGAGATGATGATTCAGCAATATTATAACCAATGACTGGATGATTTTTTATTGTCTTCCAATCACTTTCTGTAAGCTTTTCCTTTTTTAATAAAATCTCTTCCGAGATAGCAATTTTTCCAATATCATGAAGAGAAGCTAAGAGAGTTAACTCATTAAGCTTATTGTCTGGTAGATTTATCGCCATTCCCAGAGCTAATGTTAACTCACTTAAGCGTTTTGTATGTTTTTCAGTTTCAAAGCTCTTCTCAGATAGAGTCTTTTCAAGTGAAGATATAATTGAACTGGATATACTTCTCTTCTCAATTAATTTTCTTTTATACATATTATCTTCAGCTTCTCTGATTATGGTTTTAACCGGTATATCTATATTATTTCTGGTACAGACACCAATAGATATGCTAAGGGGCACATTATACCCTTTTTCTTTTTTGCACTTATCTCTAATCCTGTTAATAATGATACTGACATCTTCTTTATTTGTCTTGGGCAGTAGTATTGCAAATTCATCCCCGCCCCATCTTGTAATCAAGTCTTCCTTCCTAAAGCACTCCTCAAAAATCCTTGCAAAAGCGCAAAGAAGTAGGTCTCCCTCGTGATGTCCGAATGCATCATTTACAAGCTTTAAACCATTTACATCCCCAATGATTATACTTAATGGAAGTTGTCTATCTGTATCCAGTCTTTTTAGTTCTTCTTCAAAATATGCCCTATTATATAATCCGGTCAAACTATCATGGAACCCTAGATACTTTATTTCCTCTACAGATCTAACCCTCTTTGTTATATCTCTTATTACTATTGCCTTGCCGACATAATAATTTTGTATATCAGTTATCCTGGATATTGAAAGATCATAATAATAGGTTGCTTTCCCTTCGGTCCTGGAAATTTCTTTTCTGCTTTTAAGATGGCTTTCTACTAATACTTTATCAAAATCTAAATCAGGAAAAAGTATTTTAACATTTTTTCCTACAATTTCTTTACCATCTACTTTAAAAATTTTTTCAGCAGACAGATTAATATCGATCATCTTGTTATTGGTATCAAGTATTATGACTCCATCCTCCATACTTTCTAGCACTTTATCTGTAGCTATAGGAACAATCATTGCTTTCCTGGTTTTATCTAGAGCAAAAATAGAAGCTACTATCGCAATTGTTAGACTTAAAGGTATAATACTAATATTGCTAAACGGTTTAATGTCGAAAATGTCCAGTAAACTTAAAAACAATGGTAATACTGCAACAAAAATTACCAATATTCCCTGCCACTGATAATAATATTTCTTTTTAAAAATATTTTTAACTATTAAGAACACTCCAAAAAAGGTAAAAAAAGCTAAATATATTAAAAATATCCAGAAAGCAATCCCATAATTTTCAGCCATCATAAATGGCTCTAAAGGATTTATATAAATATTTCTCCAGAAGAGACTATGATATTCATTTGTAAAAGCTAAAACTAGTGCACCAATTGGTAGAGCACTCAGCAATGACACATTTCTAACAGTTATATATCTTTCCCGGTTAGTATATGCAAGCGCAAATAAAAACCATAATATGGGTACAGAGACTACCCCAATATATGAGAACTTTAAAAACCAGATCTTTAAAGAATAGACTGTAAAGCTAAGCCTAAAATAATCAGAGACCATCCACTCTAAAAGGAAAAACAAAAACAATATTCCAATTCGATTATATGACTCTCTCTTATGTCTTAAAATATATAGAGTTGCACCTAAGACAACCACTATAAAACCAAGTAAGATATTTAAATATAGGTTACTTTGCCATAGCATTGACGTGCTCCTTAGTCATAATATCTATAAATATTTTTGCTAGCTTAGGATCAAATTGGGTCCCGGAACATTTTCTTATTTCATCTATAGCTTCTTCTTTTGGAAGTGCATTACGATATGGCCTGTCATTAGTCATAGCATCATAAGAATCTACAATAGCTATAATTCTAGAAATAAGCGGTATATCTTTACCCTTTAGTCCTTTTGGATATCCCTTACCATCCCACCTTTCGTGGTGGTACAGTATCCCCTTAGCTATCGGAGCAAGGTCTGCTGAAGACTCTGCAATACGGTACCCTACTTGCGGGTGCTTTTTAACTGCTCTCCATTCTTCTTCATTTAGGCTTCTGGGTTTAAGTATTATTGAATCTGCAATTGATATCTTTCCAATATCATGAAGTGCTGCAAGAAGGATAAGCTCATCAATTCTTTCTTCTGGAAGTTCCATTTCCCTACCTAGTTCAGATGCCATCTCTTTCATTCTTTTTACATGTGCTTCAGTTTCGTAATCTCTTTCTTCTAAAGCCTTCTCAAGAGATGATATTATGGCACTGTGTGTACTTTGCCCTTCGATTAGTTTATGCCTGTACATCTTATCTTCAGCTTCTTTTATTATATCGGCTATCTTCTGGGTTTTATCTGTTTTAGTAACTGCCCCAAAGGAAATACTTAATGGCAGGGTCCTGGTGCTTTCTCTTTCAAGATTAACTTTTGTCCTATCCAGTATCTTCAAGGCTCTTTTAAGATTTGTCTGGGGTAAAATTATACTATATTCATCTCCACCCCATCTTGCAACAATATCATCTTTTCTAAAAGAACTGCTTAAAATTGACGCAATCTTACCAAGAAGCTCATCACCTCTTTTATGTCCAAAGGCGTCGTTTACAATCTTAAGTCCATTTACATCCCCAATGATTACTGATAATGGAAGCTGCCTTCCAGTATCAAGTCTTTTTATTTCCTCTTCAAAAAAGGCTCTATTATATATCCCAGTCAGATAATCATGAAATGACAGGTGTTTTATTTTCTCTTCAGATTTTATCCTCTCAGTTACATCTACTATTATCCCTCTTATACCAGAGGGCTTTCCTTTACTGTCACTGACTAAATTGCTGTGGACTTCAATAATGATAGTACTACCATTTTTCTTTAATGCCTTATACTGCTTGGAGCCATTAGTCCTTCCTGAGAATAGGTAATCCATATCTTCTTTAAGCCTTTTAAGATCATTTTTTTCAACTATTTCAAAAATATTTAGCCCTTTATCTAATTCTTTTTTACTATAGCCAAAAAGCTTAAATCCAATTTTATTTACATACCCAATATTACCCCTAAGATCTACTTCGAAAACCATCTCTGGAAGCATATCTGAAAGTTCCCTGAATTTTCTTTCACTTTCCTTAATTGTTTTTTCTGCCTCCTTATAAGTCGATATATCCCTTATTGAGGCTACATGGACCTTTTTGCCCTCATAAGGGATTACCTTTGCGCACACTTCGACAGGAAATCTTGTACCGTCCTTTTTTTGGACTATTACTTCGTAGGGCTTGCTGTAATTAGTAACCATCTTCTGTACTACGGAAGCGCGGTTGCTGGGTGTAATAAATTTAAGTACACTCTGACCTACTGCTTCATCACGGGTTACACCAAACATCTTAACAAGACTATCATTACCATCGATTATCTTACCCTTATCATGGATTATTATTCCTTCAGAAGTTGCCTCTGCAAGTAGCCTGAATTTCTCTTCATTTTCTTTAATTATCCTTTGGGATTCCTTAAATGAAGTGATGTCCCTTATAGCAGCAACCCTTACTTTTTTACCATCAAGGTATATATTTCTTGCACAGATCTCAATCGGGACCTTGGTTTTATCCTTCTTTACCCCGATTGCCTCATAAGGTTTAACATATTTTCTTATCATGTTCTTTAAGACAGTTGTATGAGAGCTCCTGTCTAGATAATTAAAGATACTTCTTCCGATTGCTTCTTCTCTGGTTATCCCAAATAATTCTGTAGCCTTATTATTTCCATCAACGATTTTCCCCTTATCATGTATCAGAACACCTTCTGAAGTCGCTTCTGATAGGAGTTTAAACCTGTCTTCGCTTTCAGATAATGATTTCTCTGCAACAACTTTTCTTGTAGTATCTCTTATTATTATCTGAAAGCCAGACAACTTTTTATCTTCAATTATTCTTCTTATGTGGACGTCTCCATAAAATATATTTCCCTGCTTATCTTTTAATTCAACCTCAAAAGGAGCTACTTCTCCACCTTTTAAATATGACCTTAATATTTTTAGGTATTTAGGAATATCTTTTGAGCAGATAGGACCGATTTTTGTAAAATGCCTTCCTACTAAGTCTTTTTCGCTGAAACCTGTAAACTCATATGTCCTGCGGTTGGCTGCAGTGACTGTTCCCAGCTTGTTTATGGTTACAATACCATCTGGAGCATTGTCAAAAAATTCTTTATATTTTTCCTTGCTCTCTCTAAGTTCCTGTTCTTCATCTAAAAGACTACTGTTTAATTCTGAAAGTTCTCTTGTCCTTACCTGGACCTTTGATTCCAAAACTTCCCTTGACTTCTCTAAACTTTCTTCCAGTTTTTTCCTTTTGGTAATATCACGTGCAATTCCAAGCGCTACTTTCTTATTATCCAACTCAATTATATGGGTAGATACTTCAACATAGATTTTCTCCCTTTTTTTATTAAGTAGGATTAGCTCATTTGGGCCTGTAGATTTTCCAAGTTGATTTATTGCTGCATATTTTGCAGCTTTTGGAACTTGACTGGGTGGAAGTAT
Source organism: uncultured Actinomycetota bacterium (assembly GCA_964556035.1). Lineage (GTDB taxonomy): Bacteria > Actinomycetota > Humimicrobiia > Humimicrobiales > Humimicrobiaceae > M55B120. The sequence goes on along the minus strand of CAZKVA010000117.1, from coordinate 19 downwards.
TTTTAATTTTAAAAAATTC
>CAZKVA010000116.1:0-5767 GCA_964556035.1 uncultured Actinomycetota bacterium | reverse complement strand
TACATAAATAAAAAACAAAGGATATGCATAAAACCAAATCTTTTATTACCTGCTTCACCGGATAAGGCAATTACTACGCATCCGGTGTTTATTGAAGCAGTTATCGAGATCCTCGCAGAACATACAGGAAAACCGGAAAATATAATCATAGCAGACAGCTCTGCGCCAGGTGTCCCATTTACCCGAAGCGGTATTGAGAAGATCTATAGGGAGACAGGACTTCTAGGGATTGCTGAGAGGACCGGCTGCAAATTGAATTTTGCTACTGATTATTCAAGGGTTTCAAATAAAAAAGGAAGATCATTAAAAAAAATAGATATAATTAATGTGGTAATGGATTCCCAGGTTATTATAAACCTGCCGAAGTTTAAGACCCATAATCTTACGACCATTACTGGTGCCATAAAGAATATGTTCGGTGTGGTGCCTGGCTTTACCAAGGTAGGGTATCACCTGAGATTTGACGATATAAATGTTTTTACCGGGATGCTTCTGGACATTGTCATGCTGGTAAAACCTACCCTGAATATAATGGACGGGATCCTGGGGATCGAAGGCGAAGGACCGGGTCGTTCGGGGACACCGAGGAATATTGGTATTGTGATGATATCAGACGATGCTGTGGCCATGGATCTTATCATGGGGCATATTATGAATGTAGACGAGGAGTATAATCCCTTTATTAAAATAGCAAGGGAAAGGGGAATAAGCTCGGCTTATTGGGAAAATATTGAAATGACGGGAACCGGGATCGATGAATTAATGATGAGGGATTATAAACTGCCAAAAAGTGCGGGACAGGAGAGACTTATTGAAAATAAATTTATCAATAAGTATATAATCCCTAGGATCAGGACCTATTTAAATCCTTATCCTTATGCTGATATGGATAAGTGCACCAGCTGTATGACCTGCCAGAAAGTCTGTCCCCAGAAGGTAGTTACCTGTACAGAAAATAGTGTAAAATTTGATTACTCAAACTGTATAAGGTGTTTTTGCTGCAGTGAGATGTGTCCCGAAGGTGCGATCGATATCAAATATTCCTTCCTCGGAAACCTGATAATGAACCGTTTTGGATTAGCAGGAGTCAGGAAATAAGGATTTGTGCCAAAACTTTAAGATATTATTTTTAATATTTCGATACAATTTGTATAATATAGAAAGGGAAACATCTAAATAAGTAATTTTATATCTAAAAACCGGAGGAAGAAAAAAATGGGAGATAATAATTCAGAAGCGATCAAGGGTTTGTTTATAGGTATGACGATAGGTTTTGTGGCGGGAGCCGTAACAGCGCTTTTTTTAACCACTAAAACAGGTGAAGAATTAAGATCGGATATCAAGAAACTGGCTATTGAAATAAGAGACAAAGTAGATGAAAAAGCAAGCAAGGTTAAAAATGTAAGCAAAGATAAATATTCAGAAATAATAGAAAGTGTCCTTGCGAATTATCATAAGGTAAAAGATTTTACAGAAAAAGAGATAGACCTTATCAGGAAAGTAGTTTCCGAACAGAAAGAAGTCTCTTCCAAATAAATTCCTATAAATAGATTTGGGCCACAGGTGATTGCCGGTATGACCGGTCTGGTAGATACCGGTGATTAAATGTGGTATTTTTTTAAGTATTTTATTTTTCAAGGAGCTTATTTTAAATCAGTTGTAAACATAATCTTTAAAAAGTTAATTTAACCTTTAAATGATCTAAATCAGGAATATGCCGGGCAAAAGCGTTATAATCAATTATAATCTCTGTGATTTTAAAGAATGCAGGGATGGTGTCTGTAGGGCAAAAGCAGTATGTGAAAAAAAAGTCCTAAAACAAGAAGCTCCATTTGAGCCACCTTTTGTAAATACAGGCCTTTGTTTGGGTTGCAATAAATGCATCACAGAGTGTCCTTCGAAGGCCATAGAAAAGACCAGGTAGGTGGGCAGAATAATAAATGATTAAAATAGGAATAGATCATAAATTCAGAATTAAGGGTTAGGATCGATAAGAGATAAAAAAACTATGGAAAATAATAGAGTATGATAATCAAAGGGATCACTGCAGGGACAGCAACAGCAATAAAACGCAGGAGGCAAAGCGAGGAGCTTGAGATCATAATATATGAGAAGGATAAATATATTTCATAGGGAGGGCCTGCGGGCTTCCATATTTTATATCGGGTAAAATAGCAAATATGAATTAATTACTTATAAATTTCTACAAGGATACTGATTAGTTTCTTTTCTAGGCCGGAATCAATTAGATCCCATATCTATCAAATACATGGCCGATAATATCTACAACACCACATTGCTTGGTGATTTTTATTGTATCTTTTTTTAGATCTACAAAGATGAAAACAAGGCTAAAATTTTTTATTGACTTTAGTAACTTATGGTATATGATACTAATAGTTATTAAAAACAATAGATATAAATAACATTTAATACCTAAATAATAATACTTTTAACTTTCGGCTAACTTGGGAAAAGGATGTTTATGCAAGCAAGTAAGTTAAAATTTGGAAAACTGTTCTCAAATCAGAGGGAAAATCAATTGGCCCAGGTAGCTGTTCTGTATTATGAGAAGGATATTTCTCAAAAAAATATAGGAGAAATGCTTGGACTTTCCAAGATGACTGTATCTAGATTGCTGCAGAGGGCAAAGAAAACAAATATAGTCAATACGAATATTAAACTGCCCTTTGAATTTAATAACGCTCTTGGGGGGAAAATGGAGGATAACTTTGATCTTGAAGAGGCGATTGTCATTAAAAATGTTAAAGGGATTAAAATATCAGAATTGATCGGGAGCGCCTGGGCTTTTTATATGGGGATAAATGATCTAAATAATAAAAAGATAGGTATGGGTGTTGGGAGGACGATAGGTGCCATGGTCGACAACCTAACTCCCATAAAAACAAAAAATACACATATTATTCAATTAATGGGAGGCCTTACAGATGTCTCAAGCTCAAATCCTTTTACCATAACGCAAGAAGTATGTAAGAAACTTGGGGCTACCGGTACCTACCTGACATCATTTGCTACCGTAAACAGCAAAGATCTTAAGAAAGAGATAATCTCTACATGCCATCTGAGGGATACTGATCTTAGCAAATGTGATATGGCAATATTCGGGATCGGGGTCTTTAAAAAAGGTACGATTCTATCACCTGACCTGGTAAGAGAAGGGGAATTTGAGGAACTGAAACAAAAGGAAGTCGTGGGAGATATACTGGGTCATTGTTTTGATAATAAGGGTAATTTTGTGGATTCAGATCTGGAGGACAGGCTTATAAGCATCCCCCTGGATCGCTTAAGAGAGTGCGGCAATAATATCGCACTTGTCGGGGGAGACTATAAGGTCTCATCCATTAAAGGAGCTCTTCGAACAGGGATAATAAACACACTGATAATTGATGAAGATATAGTCAAAAAGATCGTTTAGCCTGTCTTAGCGCTCTTTTATGATTCTTATTTCTAAAAGGAAGCAGATTATTGTGGGGATAGATCCTGGAGATTTCGTTATAACTACCAGTGACCTTAGTGAAGGTGCAGCCCTTGAAATAGCAGTGGACCAGTACTTAAAGGAACTGGGTGCCCAAGATCCTTTGTATAGGGTATCGCTGAAGCTGTAAGTGCACAAAATATTATTATAAAAATTTAAATGGAGTAGAACAATGAGTAATATCAAGTTTTCTGTCGGTCCATGGAATGTATCAGAAGGCGGTGATAGGTTTGGACCAAAGGTAAGGGAATCAATACCTCTGGTAGAAAAAATAAATAGATTTAAAAAGATCGGGATAGACGCAATACAGTTCCATGATGATGATGTTGTCCCTGATATAAATGATAAAACTGACAAACAAATAGAAAAAGAAGCAAAAGAAGTAAAGAAACTTCTTGATGATCTTGATCTTAAGGCTGAGTTTGTAGCGCCAAGGCTGTGGGAAGATATAAAGACAGTTGATGGGGGTTTTACTTCTAATGACCCTGAAGATAGGGAATATGCTTTAATTCGTTCTAAAAGATCAATTGATATAGCAAATATACTTGACTGTAAATTAATAGGGTTATGGTATGCAAGAGAAGGAACAGTTTGTGCAGAAAGCAAAGATCCTCTTGATGGGTTCAAAAGACTGGTCGAGGGACTTAATTATATATTAAATTATGATGCCCAGGTAAAGATATTTGTTGAGAGTAAACCTAATGAACCGATCGACAGGAGTTTTTTACCTACAATAGCACATGCAATTGCGATTTCAGAAAAGACAGATGATCCTGAAAGGGTTGGTGTCAACCTTGAGACGGCACATGCTATTCTTGCAGGACTGGATCCCGCAATAGAGATAGCATTTGCTATTTATTTCAATAAATTATTTTCAGTTCATTTAAATGACCAGAACGGACTTCGCTATGATCAGGATAAATCTTTTGGAGCGGAGAATATAAGGCAGGCCTTTAATCAGGTAAAAGTTCTTATAGATAATGACTATGGAAGTGGTGGTGAATTTGTAGGGCTTGATGTACAGGTAATGAGGACGCAGAAAATTGAAGAAAGTTATAAAGCAATAGAAAATAGCATAAAAGTATTTAGCATATTAGAAGAAAAAGCTAAAGTTTTTAATGAGGATCTAAAAAATGATCTTATAGAGAAAAGAGATTATGAAGCTTTGGAGATGTATGTATTGGAACTATTAATGAAGGGCTGATTATTAAAATATAGATTAGGAGTTAAGAGATGTATTCTACAGATATTAATGATGAAATAATGTGTAAGACAGGTTCGGGCAATTCAATATATTGGATGCTTACTGCAGAGAACGGCGCAGAAAATTTTGAGCTCCGGTATATCGAAATACCAAAAGGTGGCAAGAGCAGTAATGGCAGCCATCCGCATGAGCATGAAGTATTTGTGATCAAAGGGAAAGGAAGGATAAAGGGCAAGGATTATGACAAAGAGCTCTTACCCATGACTGCAGTCTTTGTTCCTGGTGATGAGGAGCATCAATGGATAAATGAAGGAGAGGATGTATTTGGATTCATATGTATTGTCCCCAAAGGTGCTGAATCAGAATCCAAACCTCCGTGTGGGCAAGAAAAAGAAAAACCGGGCGGCTGTTAACCAATGAGACCTTAATATAAGATGAAAAGATGCAAAGAAAAAATAGTAATAGTAAAAATAATGGTCATGTCCTGAGGCTTCTTGATGTAAAGAAAGAATTTCTCGGAGCGAGGGCTTTAAGAGGGGTGGATTCCGAATTGAAAAAGGGTGAAGTGCATGCCCTTATCGGAGAGAACGGTGCAGGGAAATCCACGCTAATGAAAACTGTTATTGGAGTTTATACAAAAGATAGTGGGAGAATATTTGGAAAAGATAGAGAAGTCGACATAAGATCACCAAAAGCTGTCCGTGAAAACGTTATAGGGATGATATTTCAGGAGCTCAGCTTGATATCCCAGCGGACTATTGCACAGAATATATATCTCGGTGTGGAACCCAGAAAAAAAGTACCTATTTTTATAGATGAGAATGATACAAATAAAAGATCATTGGACCTGATGAAGAAATACAATATTTATTTGAATCCGAATGAATATGTATGCAATCTCTACAGATGCTTGTCGGGGGTATTGTACTAATTGTGGCTGTAATATTTGCAGGTAGAGAGGGCAAAAATTAGCTATGAAATTTAATATCTAATTATATATGGAGAATAAATGAAAGTGGGGTATCCGCTTTACTAAAGTAACCACAAGATGTAGTATATAGGCAAAT
>CAZKVA010000115.1:5675-5964 GCA_964556035.1 uncultured Actinomycetota bacterium | reverse complement strand
ATGATAAATCCAAAGCTGACGAATGTTCTGAATGTGGTCAATGTGAAGAAAAATAGCCTCAGGATTTCCACAATCTTTGACTTCAAGGTATCATTTATTTCTTAAAGATCTCCTGCATGGGATTCCAATAATTATCATACCAACCCTTATAAAAATTATCATAGCAATCTTCAGGCATGTCTTCCTGGGTGAAATTGATCCGGGTACCCTCCTTAACTTCTTCAAGTTCTATAGTGATAACTGAATAGTGATCTTTTGGCCAACATTCTTCTTCACCCCGCCAATTCTG
>CAZKVA010000115.1:1914-5665 GCA_964556035.1 uncultured Actinomycetota bacterium | reverse complement strand
TATCATACCAACCCTTATAAAAATTATCATAGCAATCTTCAGGCATGTCTTCCTTCTTCTTCACCCCGCCAATTTTGGACTATTTTTTTATCAGGCATTATCTCTATATTGTTACCTTCTATATAACCGCCCCATACTTAAAAACTCCCACCGGCTTTGCGGTTGATATTTGCATTGGAACCGGTAAGCTCTGAGTGTTTTTCAGAGTCCATAAGTATTTCAAAAACCTGATGCGGAGTGCCATTGATTATTATAGTCTGCTTTATAGTTCTAGTTTTCACTGAGCTCACGGGAGGTTTTTCCAAATTCATACTAGTCCTCCTTTCACTTATATTATATTATTCTTAATATTATAAATGAAATAATTTATAATTATTCTGTAAAAATCTTTTTTACTGGAAATCAGCTTTATTTATAGCAGCATATTGATAGGATTTAGTATAAATATGTCTGAAAAAGTAGATATAACAATAATAGGTGCCGGTGTAATAGGGTGTGCAGTAGCTTACCGGATCGCCAGTGAGTATGCTGGATCAAAAGATATAGTAGTAATAGAGAGAAACAGCCAGATAAACGGGGAGAACCAATCCTCAAGAAATTCCGGAGTCATACATGCAGGAGTATATTATCCTTCCGATGTCGGACCCCTAAAGGCTAAACTTTGTGTTGAAGGCAATAGGATGCTTTATGAGTTCTGTAAATCACATAATATTCCCCACAAGATGTGTGGAAAACTTTTAATTGCAAGTGATACCCTGGAAGAAGAATACCTTTATGATGTGCATAGGATCGCCTCCGAAAACAATGTTCCAGGCCTGGAAATAATAGACCAAAATGATATCGCAATTCTTGAGCCAAATGTGTATGGCGTTAAGGCGCTGTATGTACCGACATCTGGAGTGATAGAGTCGACTTCTCTAGTCAATAAATTATATGAGCTTTCTGAAGAGAAAGAAGTCATGTTTCTGGTAGGAAACAAGGTTATAAAAATAATACCGCATAATAGCGGATTTGAAGTGACTATAGAGTCTGCAAACGGCAAAGAGGTCTTCCAAACAGAAACTCTTATCAATTCCGCAGGATTATATGCTGATGAGATCGCTATGATGGTAAACCCAAATTGTCCGTACAGGATGGATCCGGTAAAAGGGGAATCAGCCAGCTTTTATAAATCTGCACGTGATGATATATCCATGAAGGGCTTAAATATTTATCCTGTACCATTTGGATATCTTCCGGATGGGGAGAGGCTTCGTGTCGGTTTTAGGGAATTTAAAAAGCTGTTTGATGAGGGTAAAGTGATTAAATCGGTAGGTGTCCATTTAACGCCAACTTTTGAGCTCAGTGGTGATGAATATGTGATAGGGGACACAGTGACTATCGGCCCAGCATATTCAACTCCTGAGAATAGGGAAGACTATATGGCTACAAAGGAACCCGCATACTACCACTCGATGATCAATCCATTTTTTCCTAATATAAGACTGGAAGAAATAAATCTTCACCAGGCAGGCATAAGGGCAAAACTTGCAGGTTATTATGATTTTGTAATTGAAAGGGATCCTGTACATAAAAATCTTATCAATCTTATAGGTATGGATTCGCCAGGATTGACCGCATCATTTGCAATAGCGGACTATATTGCAAAAATGATTCATTAAAAAAATAAAAAATTGTGGTAATATAGCAAATGATAATTATTAAATATATTATTAAGAGGTAAAGATGGCTGAACCGGAAAAATGTATAGAATGCGGGAAAGTAATAAAAGATGAGTCACATGCTCCATACTGTAAAGTTTGTGATGATAAGCTTGATAAGCAGTTTGACACAATAGAGGACAATGTAATTATATTTAAGGAACTACTTGATAGTGAAATAGAGACACTTAAAAAATTTGAAACAGAAGATATTGAGGAGTTTTTCAAGAGGGTCTATAAAAAGTTCAAAGCTGATAGAAATCTTAATAATGAAAGCTTGATAGTTCTAAATAAATTAAAGGACTCCTTCGGTCTTGTTGAATCAAAAATGGGACTCCCCCAGATAGCTGTCGCCAAGGAAACAAAAGAAGACAAACTTCTAAAGGACAATAAGTGCCCTGGTTGTGAGAAAGAGATCCAGAAAGATTTCAATCTATGCCCATACTGTGGTTACAAGATAAACAAGGACTTTAAATCAAAATATTGATAATTACGGCTTTTGAAGTTAAAGCGGTGTTTGTCTTTATTACAAAATTTAAGTACAATTTCATATAATATAAATCAATCTCTATTACTGGTAATATTTTATCTATACTTTAATAATTTCTATTATTAATGGATTCTCAAAGACAAGAAATTTTAAATAATAATCTAAGGGGACTTCTGTTCAAATTTTCCCTGCCCGCTATTATCGGAATGGTCATCAGCGCCCTCTATAACTTCATTGACACTATCTTTGTAGGAAACGGAGTGGGATCCATTGCGATAGCTGCACTTACCATAGTATTTCCAATACAAATAATCATGCTCGCAATAGGTCTCATGATAGGTGTTGGAGCAGCTTCCATGATCTCAAGGGGGCTGGGCAAGGGAGATGAAAAACTTGCTTCGAAAGCCGGAGGAAACGCATTTATAATAAATGTAGTGATCAATGCAGTTCTAATGATATTAGCCTTTATTTTCCTTGATGATGTTCTAAAATTTTTTGGAGCATCAGCAGCAGTCCTTCCGTATGCAAGGGATTATCTCTCAGTAATCCTCTTTGGCTTCATATTCTTCTCATTTTCCCTGGCGGCCAATCATATAATACGGGCAGAAGGAAAACCCAGGGCAGCGATTTACCCTATGGTCATAGGTGCTGTACTAAATATAATACTTGACCCAATATTTATCTTTGGCCTAAAAATGGGTGTGAAGGGAGTGGCGCTTGCCACCATAATAAGTCAGTTTGTAAGTGTCTGTTATGTAATCCTGTACTTTTATTTTGGGAAAAGTATATTCAGACCGAAAACCGGGATGTTTAAGCTTGATTGGAAAATTATAAAGAATATTCTTATCATAGGTTTTCCATCATTTCTAATGGCGATAATAGACAGTGTAATATTTTTAGTATTCAACCGTGCAATACTTTATTATGGAAATGATAACTATATCGCTATTGCGGGTATAACAATTAGAACAATAGATCTTATTGTGATGCCGATCATAGGGATATCTTATGGTTTTTCCACTATCGCAAGTTTTAATTATGGAGCAAAATTATATACCAGGGTGAAGAAGGTCCTTGGTGAAGCTATAATTTGGACAACATGCATAGCAAGCATGGGATTTATAGCAATGATGTTTTTCCCAAAATATCTTTTAAGGATCTTTACCGACAATACCCAGGTGATAAATAATGGGATTCTCCCTATGAGGACCATAGTCATGTTTTTGCCGATACTTGGTTTTTTAATAGTAGGAGGAACTTTTTTTCAGGCAATAGGCAAACCGATACCAGCTCTTATAATTAATTTTTCAAGACAGGTGATTTTTCTAATACCGGCAATATTTATTCTCCCAATATTCTTTAATCTAAACGGTGTATTTCTTTCATGGCCAGTTTCTGATTTTCTTTCCTTTGTTGTCACTATAGTGTTTGTTCTAATTGAACTTAAGATAATCAATAGAATTAATGCACAATATGATATAAGCAGCTAGTAAAAAACTATACCAGTGTAATATTTCTAATGAAAATTACTTCTTTTTAATCGCTTGATTTATCTTCCATG
>CAZKVA010000115.1:0-1904 GCA_964556035.1 uncultured Actinomycetota bacterium | reverse complement strand
TTTATTTCTTGACTTAACAATCTTATGGGTTTAAAATTTTTCTTTGGTATTTTCCCTAAAAAGCTTTTTATTTTATTAATACTATTTATAAAAATTCCAAATCTTAATAAAAATGGAAGAACAGAAAAAACAGATCCTGAATGAAAAATTAAGGCCACTTTTGTTTAAATATTCTCTGCCATCAGTTATCGGGATGATAATAGTTGCCCTGTATAATTTTGTAGATACCATATTTGTAGGTAAAGGTGTGGGAACAGATGCTATTGCAGGGCTGACCATAGTTCTTCCAATACTTATATTTATTATAGCTATGGGACTTCTTACAGGCATAGGCTCGGCCTCCATAGTATCCCGTTCGCTTGGAAAGGGTGATAAAGAAAGAGCACTTATAGCTGCGGGAAATAGTTTTATAATAAATATGATATTAAATATCATAGTTGTAACTGTATTTTATTTCTTTATGGATAAAATACTGCAATTCCTGGGAGCATCTCCTGCCATACTTCCATATGCAAATGATTATCTTTCAATAATGCTCTTTGGATTCATATTTTTCTCACTTTCCATAAACAGCAATAACCTTATAAGGGCAGAGGGTAAGCCAAGGGCATCGATGTATGCAATGGCGATCGGTGCGGTTCTAAATATTATCCTTGACCCTATCTTTATATTTGTCCTGAAGATGGGAGTCAGAGGAGCAGCAATGGCTACGGTTATAAGCCAGATATCAAGTCTTGTGTTTATCATAATATATTTCAGGTCCCGGGCCAGCATATATCATTTTAAAGGTGAAGTATTCAAGCCAAATAAATCCGTGATGAGGGAGATCCTGGCTATTGGCTTTCCATCATTTTTAATGGAGATAATAGGAAGCATACTATTCATAGTATTTATAAAAGTAGTAAGGATATATGGAGGGGATACATATATTGCCATAACTGGAATCGGAATAAGGACAATAGACATGATATTTATGCCAATACTTGGTATCAGTCATGGATTTGCCACGATCGTAGGGTTCAATTACGGGGCGAAATTGTATGGAAGGGTAAAAGGGGCATTAAAGGAAGGTCTCATCTGGACTTCAGCCATTGCATTTACCGGATTCATATTTATGGTGGCTTTCCCACAGGTGCTCATCAGTATTTTTTCTGATGATCCTGAACTCATAGCAAATGGCATCACCCCACTGAGGCTTATCGCACTTTTTGCTCCATTATGGTCAGTTCCGATCCTCGGAGGAACTTTTTTCCAGGCTATAGGAAGAGCAACTCCTGCCCTTATAATTAATCTGTCAAGGCAATTACTTATATTTATTCCTGCTGTTATCGTGCTTCCAATGTTTTTCGGTCTGCTGGGGGTATGGATCTCCTGGCCTGTTACTGATTTCTTTGCAGTACTTATCACCGGAGCCTTCTTACTAAGAGAGATAAAGATAATAAATAGGATGAGCAAACTTGAGGAAGTAAAAGTTTAGGAATAAGTGGAAATGATACAGTATCCCTTATAAAGAAATTGGAAAGTTTTGAAGACTATGATATCGAAGGATACCTTATTGCATCACCATACTATAATAGGCCATCCCAGAAGGGGATCTTAAGACACTATCAGAAATTAGCAGACACTATTTCAAAGAAAATAATGAGGAAGAGATCGATAGATTGATACAGTATTAAACTTATATTACCTGATTAGCAATAAGGTCCTCAAAAGTCTCCCTTTTTGTTATAAGTCTTGCTTTGCCATCCTCAACTAATACTTCCGCAGGAAGCGGTCGTGAATTATAGTTTGAAGCCATTGTAAAACCATATGCTCCAGCATGGGTTACTGCAAGAATATCACCAATCCTCGCTTCAGGTATTTTCCTGGGTTCAGGGCCGTCAGGTCCCATAGTAAAGACATCC
>CAZKVA010000114.1:0-6008 GCA_964556035.1 uncultured Actinomycetota bacterium | reverse complement strand
TCTATTATTTTGTGGGCTTTTTCTTTCTTTCCGATGCTTTTCCTGTTTTAGCCGGGCTCCTCACGTCTTTAGATGTCTTTGGCTTTTTGGCATTTTTTACAGAAGAGGTAATGACATTTCCCTGTTTTTTTGGAAGGGGTTTCTTAGGTGGTTTTTTCTCATCATCAACCTTGCTTGAATCTATTATCTTTTTCAATATTGTGACAGCAGATCCAAGATCCTCCCTGTATTTGGTATTATCCGTTTGTGAAAAAAATTTCTTCCCTCTGTGGAATTTTGTATCTTCAAAAACAAGCTTTTTAAAATCATTTATCTCAGGCAAATAATTTGAAGGAAGATTCTTTAAAAGATTGAGAATAGTAGCATGCCAGTTCTTAAATCCAAAATGCTTGCTGTTTAGGCCAGAGATCTTTTTAGCCTCTTCTATTTTAGTTTTTAAACTGACTGCTATTTCTGTTATTTCCATATTACTCCGCCTGGATAGATAAATTAATTATAGCCTCTAAGGTTCTAAACATCCATATAATGCGATTCGTGTTTGTGCCAGTATCTTCCAGGATGGACAAATTTTCTCCACCTTATCCTCATTATATAAAATGCAAGTTTGAAAAGCTGTGCGATCATATTGCCTTTTCCCGGAATGGCAAGATGCATTCCATCTATTCTGATATCGAGCCAGTTTACGATAGATGAGGTTTCTTCAAGTTCACGGTTTACCGGGATCTGGAAATACCTTATAAGGTCAAGTCTCTTAAGGTCCTTATTACTATAATATATCTCGCTCCATACGCATTTTTTCTTTGGATTGACCTCGCACATGTCATTCTCGGCTCCGCCGCAGGGTCCATTCCTTAGATTCTTTGGGCACCTCATGGGACAAACAAAACCTGTGGTAGATAGGATGCATTGGCCGCAGGACCTGCAGTCAAACAAGCATTTTTTCAGGTTTTCCTCTAACCAATACAGTGGCCTGTAAACACCAAGCAAGTGAAAGAATTTTTTTGGTTTCGGTTCAAATTTTTTAATTTCGGTATATTTATTCATTAAGTCAATGCCTTTCTAATCTAAGTTTTTTTTAGTTTAGCTTTAATTAATGCCCTTAAGGATAGGCGGTACATGCTTTTCCCAGCCTAATGCCTGGATATGTATTCCCGCACAATAAGGTTTAACATCCTCAAGCAGTTCAGAAGCGATCTCCTTGCATGTCTCTACCTTATTATCAGTATTGGCCATCCTATCGATGATCGAGTCTGGTACAAAGACTCCTGCTACATTTTTATTCATAAAATTGGCCATTCTATCAGATTTTAGAAGTATTATTCCTGCAAGGATAGGTATTGTTATTTTTTCCTTTTCCATCCTGTCCATAAATTTCTTAAATACCTCTGCATCAAATATGGCCTGCGTCTGGATAAATTGTGCTCCCTGCTCTATTTTTTTCTTAAGTTTCATTATCTGAAGTTCATAAGCTGCTTCAGTGTTTGCGCCGGGATTGACAACGGCACCTTTAAAAAATGATGGTTTCTCAGTAAGTTCATTACCTGCAATGTCAAAACCCTCTTCCAGTCTTTTTATGGTCCAGAGAAGCTGGACTGAATCAATGTCAAATACCGGCTTGGCATCAGGATGATCACCCATGGTAGTATGATCTCCCGTCAGGGCAAGTACATTTCTAATACCCATAACAGATGCGCTTAGAAGTTCGGACTGGATGGATAATCTATTCCTGTCCCTGCATGTTATCTGGAATATGGGATCAAGTCCCATTTCTTTAAGCATACTGCTGGTGGTGAGGGAACCCAGCCGCATAACTGAACTCTGCAGGTCCGTTACATTTATTCCATCTGCGACATCTTTCAAATAAACTAGAGATTCTTTGATCTCGTCTGTTTCAGCTCCCTTTGGAGGCCCTACTTCACAGGTGACTGCAAATTTACCCTGTTTCAGTGCTCCCTCAAGACTGGGTTTTGGTGATGCTTGCTTTTTTGTTGCCATTATTTCTCCCGGACACTCTTTTTAGTCATAATGATTTTTATGACTATATTAATATTTAAAAAAATAATAAAATAAACCTGTCTCATTTTAACAAAATAAATGCTAATTTCAATGAAACTTGCGTGTAAATACTTCAATATGATAACAATAATCATCAGTTACCAGGGATTTAAAAAAAAGGTGCATTTAATTGCAGAAATTAGAGTCAAAAGTGGTGGGGCAGGGTTATTTTTGATATATAATATATACAGAGCGCGCTGGAAAATTTATTATTTCTGGAGTCAGTACTGTAAATTTTTTAACCATGGCTTATATGTTTTGGATAATTAAGGTGTTAGGACCTATATTAATGATAAGTTAAAAGATAAGGATCGGTTAATGAAAGGGCTGAATGAGGGATTATAATATAAAAAAAATAAATGACTATAAATGGGAAATTGAAACTGATGAGTCGCTGGGAATGAGGGTTCCCGGAATAATATTTGCAGACGAAAAAATCCTCGAACATGCAAGGAGTGAAAATACTATCGACCAGGTAATAAATGTGGCTACACTTCCCGGGATACTGGAAGCTTCTTTTGCGATGCCGGATATTCATTTTGGCTATGGATTCCCTATAGGGGGAGTCGCTGCTTTTGATATGGAAGAAGGCATAATATCCCCGGGCGGCGTGGGCTTTGATATATCCTGCGGTGTGAGGGCGATGAGGACAAACCTGGGACTGGATGATATAAGAAATAGGATCAGGGAACTTATGCAGGTATTATCATATTCTGTCCCCAGAGGGTTGGGTAAAAAGGGCAGGATAAAACTATCCGGAGGGGATATGAGAAAACTGCTTTTAAAAGGAGTGAGCTGGGCAGTAAAAAGTGGTTATGGATGGGAAGAAGATACCCAGTTTATCGAGGGAAAGGGATGCATGGAAGCTGCAGATCCGGATTATGTAGGAAAAACTGCAATCGAGAGGGGATCCACACAAGTAGGGACCCTTGGTTCTGGAAATCATTTTCTCGAAATACAGGTCATCGACAAGATCTATGATAGCAAAGCTGCGGATATTTTGAATCTTGAGGAGGGACAGGTAATTGTCATGATCCACTCAGGTTCAAGAGGGTTTGGTCATCAGATATGCAGCGACTATATAAGGGAGATGCAGAAAGCTTATCATAAGTATAATATAGAGATACCTGACCGCCAGCTTGCATGTGCGCCGCTGGGTTCGCCGGAGGCAAAGAGGTATTACGGTGCAATGGCATGTGCGGTAAACTATGCACTTGTCAACAGGCACTGCCTGGCTCACTGGACCAGGGAGGTCTTTGAAAGAATATTTAATAAATCTGCGGAATCACTGGGTCTATCTACTATTTATGATGTTTCCCATAATATTGCCAGAATAGAGAAGCATGATATGGGGGAAGGGCCCGTGGATGTATGCGTGCATAGAAAAGGGGCAACAAGATCATATGGTCCCGGACATCCGGATATCCCCGGAGTTTTCCGAGATATTGGACAGCCGGTGATCATCCCGGGGGATATGGGAACAAATTCATATATTTTATGCGGTACCAGTGATGCGATGAAAGAAAGCTTCGGCTCTACCTGCCATGGCGCAGGAAGATTGATGAGCCGCTCAAAAGCCAAAAAAACTATTAATGGTCTGGAGTTAAAAAATCAACTTGAATCAGATGGAATAATTGTAATGGCTGACAGTATGCAGGGTCTTGCCGAGGAAGCCCCCCAGGCATATAAGGATATTGAGGAAGTGGTAGAAGTAGCAGCCAGTGCAGGTCTTTCAAGAAGGGTTGCAAGACTCAGGCCCCTCGGAGTTATTAAAGGGTAAAGGTACTGATGAAGAAATATGTCCTTAAAAAAATAAGTAAGGAAGTTAAGAAAGATTATAAGATAGATTATGAAGATAAATTAAATAATGCCCAGAGGGAGGCTGTGACCAGGCAAAAAGGTCCCATGCTTGTTATAGCAGGGGCGGGAAGCGGCAAGACCAGGACCCTGGTATACAGGGTAATAAAGCTTATTGAGGATGGAATAAACCCTGAGAATATACTGCTGCTGACTTTTACCAGGAAAGCAGCAGGCGAGATGCTCAGAAGAGCCAGTAGATTATTGGACGAGAGATGTTCCAATATCTCGGGAGGAACCTTCCATTCCTTTGCCAATATGATACTCAGAAGATATGCAAAGCTTATAGGATTTAACAATAATTTCTCAATCCTGGACCGCAAGGATGCTGAAGATGTGATAGGCCTTGTCAGGACTAATATGGGGTATCACAAGAGCAAGGAACGCTTTCCCCATAAAGAGACAATAGCGGATGTGATAAGTAAAGCCCTTAATAAGGATTGTCCTATCGAGATGGTGCTTAAAGAAGGATATCCTCATTTTGCCCAAAATTCAAAAGATATAAAAAAGATCCAGAAGGAATATTCTTCCTATAAAAAAAACAGGTCTATCATGGATTATGATGACCTTCTTGTATATCTTGAAAAGCTGCTTTCTTCAAATGATGAGATCAGGAGCAAGCTCTCAAATTTTTACAGGTATATTATGATTGATGAATTCCAGGATACAAATAAACTCCAGGCAAGGATTGCTTATTCCCTTGCTTCAAATCATAAAAATATAATGGTTGTAGGGGATGACTCCCAGAGTATTTATTCCTTCCGTGGGGCAAATTTTAAAAATATAATGGACTTTCCTAAAAAATATAAGGACGCGCGGATCATAAAACTTGAACAGAATTACAGGAGTACCCAGCCTATCCTTGATTTTACCAATGAACTGATAAGATTTGCAAAAGAGAGCTACTGCAAAACCCTTTACACAAAGAAAGAAGGAGAGCAGAAACCTGTATATATCGAATCACAGGATGACAATTACCAGTCAAAATTTATAGTCCAGAGAATATTGGAACTGAGGGAAGAAGGTGTGCCCTTAAGTGATATAGCTGTGCTTTTCAGGAGCAGCTGGCACTCGATGGATCTTGAAATAGAGCTCATGAGCCACAATATTCCATTTGTGAAATACGGTGGGCTTAAATTTACGGAGGCTGCACATATAAAGGATATACTTGCATATCTAAAGGTAGCTTATAATCCCATGGATTCTGTAAGCTGGCACAGGATACTCCTTCTAATAGAAGGTATAGGGCCCCAGACTGCTTCAAATCTGATAGGAGGCATAGTAGATGATGGAATGGGGATCGATTATTTAAATGATAACCCTCATGCAAGCAGGAAATATTCAGGTGACCTCCGAAAACTTTACTCTATTCTTGAAATGATCTCGGGGACAAAATCCCCTCTTTCAGACAAGGTAAAAGCTGTGCTGGGTATATATGATCCGATAATGAAGGAAAAATATGATGATTTTAATAAAAGAATAAATGATGTTAATTCCCTTGAAATAATAGCCCAGAGGTATAAGGAACTTGAAGATTTCCTTGTGGACCTGACACTTGAACCGCTGGACGAGAGGCAGACCAGGACTGAACCGGAAGACAAGGATGAGGACAAGCTCATACTTTCTACAATACATTCAGCCAAAGGGCTTGAATGGCATACTGTATTTATTATCTCGCTTATTGACGGATATATTCCTTCCACATATGCACTCTTTACTGCTGAAGAGATAGAGGAGGAGAGGAGACTTCTTTATGTTGCAGCCACGAGGGCCAAGCAGAACCTTTATCTTGTAAAACCAGATATAAAGAGTGTTGGAGGTAATTATTATGAGAGGACCTACCAGAAATTAACCGAGGTCTCCAGGTTTTTAAGTGATGGAAAGATCCTGGATGACTTTGTAGAGAAGTGGGCGCTTTCTGATGAATGATTATTCCTGTAGAGAGGTTTGTTCTTGCAGTTTATACGTTCCTAAACCAGTTTTAATAAATTAATACTGTATTTTTAATAATAGGGAAAAGGATCCGGTATGCCAAAAACCTTATCTTTATTCTTTGGAATCCTCCTTATAATCTTTGGCACGCTTTCTTTTTACGG
>CAZKVA010000113.1:4587-6014 GCA_964556035.1 uncultured Actinomycetota bacterium | reverse complement strand
CTAAAGAGAAAATTATTGAATTTAATAAAAGGGGACACAAAACTATCCTTTTAAGTGCTTCTCCTGATCTATATCTGGAAAAAATAAGCAAAGGATTGGGATTTTCAGAACTCATCTGCACATGGACGACTTACAGTGATGATAGGATAGTCATAAGCAGCTTGGATTGCTATGGGAAAAATAAGATAAAAATGCTTCTTAGTAAATATAAGGAAGATGAAGTAGACTGGAAAGGTTCCTATTGTTATACGGATAGTGAATCCGATAGGGGGCTATTAAGCATTTTTGGTAATCCATATATAGTTAATAATATTAGATTTGGAAAGAAAAATCCGGATTTCAAATCAGTTATCTGGAAGTAATATTTTATATTCTTCAGTCTAATTTAAATATAAGATCTAAAGAAATTATGGAAAAAAGAAAAAAGCATACCGGAAATTCCGAAGGAAGCAAGAGAAAGGAAGAACATCTGGACTTAAGTCTTAATGGAGATGTTGAAAACGGGATAGTATTTCCAGGTTTTGAAAATTATAGATTTATTCACCAGGCACTGCCAGAGCTTGATTTTAATAGTATCGATATCGGAACAAATATATTTGGCAAGAAGCTGTCTGCACCGCTAATGATCTCACCAGTAACCGGGGGAACCATGGGAAGCGGTAGACTCAATATGAGGTTTGCAGAACTTGCCCAGAAAAAAAATATTGCAATGGGGATCGGTTCCCAGAGGATAGCCATTGAGGATAGCTCATTTGAGGAAAGTTTCAGGATAAGAAAAACTGCTCCCGATATACTGCTTTTTGCAAATTTAGGCGCTGTACAGCTTAATCATGGTTTCGGATTAGAACAGTGCAAGCGGGCAGTAGATATGATAGAGGCAGATGCGCTTATGCTTCACCTGAATCCGATGCAGGAAGTCTTTCAGGATGGGGGAGATCATAATTTTTCAAACCTTGCAGGAAAGATAGAAAGTATCTGCAAAAAGGCTCAATTTCCCGTAATAGTCAGGGAAGTAGGTTTTGGAATATCAGCAGATGCTGCAAAATTACTGATTGATGCAGGAGTAGCCGGGATAGATGTCGGAGGAGCCGGCGGGACTTCATGGATAAAAATAGAAAGCAGACGCTCAAAGAACCAGGTTCTGAAAAATATTTCAAAGAGTTTCATGGAATGGGGAATATCTACTACAGAGAGTCTTGAGATGATCTCAGGGGCCAGCAGCGATATAAAAATAATTGCAAGCGGCGGTATAAGGACAGGGCTGGATGCAGCAAAAGCAATTGCCCTGGGAGTAGATATTGCCGGGTTTGCCCTCCCAATATTGAAGGCTTCTATTGATTCTGCCGGAGAGGCTGAGAATCTTATAGATGAGATCATTATGGGGCTCAAAGTCGCGATGTTTGGGATAGGAGCACCAAATATTTCTA
>CAZKVA010000113.1:0-4487 GCA_964556035.1 uncultured Actinomycetota bacterium | reverse complement strand
CACCTGTGATATATTCGCTTGATCTGTCAAAGCCATTTTTTATTTAAGATATGAATTATATAAAGATTATTTCCCTCTGATGGCACTGGGAAAGTATAGGAGTGATAAATAAGATGGTCATAGAATCAAAACTGCTTGAAGAAAGCAAGGAGAACGAGGAGATATTAAAATCGGTTGATAAAGATAAAAGAGTCCTACTGATATCGCACTGCCTGAGGTCAAGCGCGGACTGTACGGCAAAGATGACAAAGGCAGGACTTGAATGCAGGGATGATTGTCCGACGAGATGTACCGTAGGAAGGCTCAGGATAGCTGCCCAGGAACTTGGCTATAAAAGTGTATGCATAGCGCCCGGGGGTTCCATGGCATTGAAATTTATTAAGAGCAATAAACCTGAAGGGATAGTCGCTGTAGCATGCATGAAGGAACTTGAAGAAGGGGTATGCGCGGTAAAGAAACTTGTAGAGGATAAAAAGGGTAATGCTTCAACCGGTAATGGCCCGGTGATCGTGACTGTCCCACTCTTGAGGGATGGGTGTGTGGATACAGAGGTAGATGAAGAGGAAGCAGAGAGGATAATAAAGTTATGATATGTGAAGTAGCACCTGCAAAGGTAGATCTGACACTTGAGATCCCTGGCAAAAAAAATGATGGATATCATGAACTGAGATCCATCATGTAGACAATAGACCTTCTTCTTTCACCCCGGACAGGCTCCTAAGCAATACTTTTATATACTTCAAGTGTTTTTCTGGCTGTCTGTTCCCAGGAAAACTTTTTAGCTCTTTTAAGGGAATCTGCCGAGAGTTTTTTCATCAGGGCATCATTACTTAGTACCTCTAAAATATTATCTGCGAATCCATTTGTATCTCCCGGGCTTACAAGTATTCCAGCATCGCCTACCACTTCAACTATTGATGAACTGTCCGAACATATTACAGGTAAACCACAGCTCATGGCTTCAAGGGGTGGAAAGCCGAATCCTTCAAAAAGGGAAGTAAATACAAAGAGATCAGCTTGGTTATAGATTTGTACAAGTTCCGTATCGCTTATCCTGCCTGTAAAGATTATATCATCTTTATATGGTGAGATATTATGCTCATCATAAGTAGCCTCACTTTTCCATCCAGTTCTGCCTGCTATGATAAGTTTATGGAAAAATCCCGGTTTTTTATTTCTGGCCATATTATATGCTTTAATAAGCGTCACAAAGTCTTTTCTTGGTTCGATCGTACCCACAGATAAAATATATGGGCCCCTGATCCCGAACTTTGAGACTGCAACCTTATCTATCTCTTTTGGTTCAAACTTTTTAAATATGGGGCCGGCAGCAAGATGGATCGCTTCCACTTTTTCTGGTTCTGTATCGTAAAATTTTATAATATCCCTTCCGGTGCTTTCAGAAGAGGCAAGGACCTTCTTTGAGTTTGCAATATTTCTGGCTACCATACGGCTGTATTTTTTGATGAACCATTCAAAATTAAATTCCGGAAACCTCATAAACGCAAGGTCATGTACGGTAAGAACGATATTCTTATTAAAAGTAGGTGGTATTATATAATCCATGCAGTGGAATACATCTGCCCTAAAACCCATAAACTCAATAGGGGGAAATCTTAATCTATCCTGTGCCTTTATGCACTTCTCCGGGACTTTTGTAAACCTGAAGTCAATACGTTTATCTGAAAGTCCCCGTCCCATGCCGTATGCCAGGTCAAGGTATCTGGTATCTGTATGAGTACCGAATAAGAGGTATGAGTTGACCTTGTCAATATCAAGAAGACTCCTGACAAGGTTCAGTATATACCTTCCCGCCCCGATATCCTGGCCGTGATTAATAAGTGAAGATACTTCAAGACCTATCTTAAGTTTCCTGGACTTTGTCATGATAATCTGTCGATAAATTTATGAACAGAAATCGGCTCATATTCAAGTTTGCCGTGAAGAATGTCTTTAAAGAGTCTTGATTCCGTAATGAATTTGGTACTTTCCAGAGTAGTAAGATAGTTTACAATACCTTCATACTTTTCATCACCAAAAAGAGAGAAAAGACGACTGTAGGAATACAATAAATTACGGATGGAATACTCAGGTTCATTTCTTACTACATCGAAATAATCTTTCTCGCCCCAGCTGAACTTTATGATGTCGGAATCAAAATGTTGTCTTGAAAATTGTATGAAATGTCTTTGTTTTTTAAGCTTTCTGGAACTTTTCCTAAAATCAGAAATTATCTTACTGGCAGTGTGCTTGAGATTTAAATCCTGGAGATTATGTTTCTGGATAACTAGCTCATTTTTTATTATCCTATTCATATTGTGGTCCTCGGCATTTTTATATGCTGTTTTCATTATATTCAATTTTTGATAGCGGTACATTCTTTGAAAAGCAGTAGCTTCATCTCTAAAACTATACCTGAACCTATGATGCAGGATGGCTTGTGGACAGGACCTAAATCTATATCCATGGAGTTGAGCACGGTAGCAAAAATCTATATCTTCATAGAATAAAAAGAAAGAAGGGTCAATTGGGCCCACTTTGTTTTTGAGGAATGCTTTTTTTCTTATCATACATGATACAAAAGAGGTACCGAAAATATCCTCTTGTTTATTATACTGACTAAGGTCCACCTGCCCTCTTCCATAGTGACCGGCATAGAAATTTTCATCAATACTTATCCCGACACTTTCAATATAATCCCTCTGAAAATAAAATTTAATCTTAGGAGCTACTCCGATATATGAGTTTTCAAGATTGTTTATGAGTGAGGCCATCTGTTCGACAGCATCAAAATTATAAACAACATCGAAATTGGATATAAGTATCAATTCAGAGGTAGCTTGTTCTATAGCACGGTTTAATCCTTCTCCCAATCCCAGGTTTTTATCAGAGTAGATAATTTTTATACTCGGGAATTCTACCTTAACGCCATTAAGCACCTCTTTATTATAAGAATTATTGTCAAATATTATTATTTCTATTTCCTTATGAGTCTGTTTGACCAGTGATTCCAGGCATTCCTTGAGGACCTGGTAAGAGGAGTTGTAATTTACTATTACTACTGACACATCCTTGCTTTTAACAGCTTTGTAACGATTGATATTGGGCCTTGGCTGGATGTCAACACCCTTAAGGGATAACATTTCTTTTATAAGATTGTCATAATTTTCTACACTTTTTTCCCATGTAAATTCTTTTGAATATTCTTTTGCACCTTTGCCCATTTTCTCCCGCAGATCAGGATTGAGCAAGAGTATTTCCAGTTTTTCTTTAAATTCCTGGTTATCATTTACTACATATCCTGAATATCCATTCTTAGAGACTTCCGGATGGGCACCTATATTATAGCTAATTGTAGGTTTTCCAAATCCCTGGGCCTCGGCAATGGGTAGATCAAAACCTTCCCACTCCGAAGCAGTGGTATAAATGTCGCTTGAGCTGTATATCAAAGGCATCTGTTCTTCAGGTGCATTACCGATTGCGAGTATCCCCTGATTTTTTAAATACTCTTCATCATTTTTTGAACCATAACCCACTGCCAGAAGTTTAAGATTATTATGCTTCTGGTATAGATTTTGGTATATAGATACCAGCTCGCAAAGACCTTTATAAGGTTGATTGGTAAAATTAAGTCTTCCTACATATAGAAGCAGGATATCATTCTTTGATACTCCAATCTTTTCCCTAAAATCTGCTATTTCAGATTTATTGATATTTTTTACTTTATAGTGATTTGCACCATTGTAGATAAAAGATGCTTTTTTCCTTAAAGAAAGAGGAAGACAGCCTAAAAGGTATTTGGATACTGTTACCAGACCTTCTGCTTTTTTAAAATATGATATATTCTGAGAATAGTTCATATATTTAAATTTCAGCCTTCTTTTCAGTGGCATATCTGTTAAAGTCACTATTCCATGGTCCACTGCCAGAACAGGAGCATTAAGCTTTGGGATAAGGCTGTAGAATGGAAAAGATTGGATTATAAATAGATCTACCTGTTTACTATTGAGATAGGGTACAAGCCTTCTTATTCGCTGTTCATATATAATAGGGTTAGATACAGGTTTGAAATAATGAAGTTTTTCAATCCCATATGACTTCCTGTGGGTAAAGGTCTCATCGAAATAATTACAGTATACTTTCGTATTATAACCTTTTCTGGCAAGGCCATCTGCCAGGCGGTCCACCACCAGATCAACACCATGGCCCTTTATCATCCTTTCAGTAATAAATGCAATATTTGTATCCTTCATGACCATCCTTAATTTTAGGATTTTTTGTTTTACTTAACTTTAGATTATTTATTATATAATATTAAAATTTCCAATGGTAATAAATTTTAGAAAAATTATTATAAAAGCATTACTAGTGTTGATGTTTAATACTTTGAATATTGTTTAAAAAAAATTGTTTGTTATAATTTAGTCTAAATTTACAAACAGGTATTTTTAGGAGTTTAATTATGGCAGATATTATAGATCATCCAC
>CAZKVA010000112.1:0-6262 GCA_964556035.1 uncultured Actinomycetota bacterium | reverse complement strand
CAGTCTAATTATTCAGATGTTTTAGGTGGGTCATGGCCTCGGCGACTTTTTTAGTATTTTCGGTCAGTTCCTGGACGATCTCGTATTCCTTCTTTAGTTCTTTTAAGACTTTGTCCCTGTCCTCATATTTAGTCTCTACAGCATGCTCAGTCAGTATATTGGCCTTATTGAACAGGAACTCGATATAGCCTCTCTGGATCCCAAAATAGCGGGGCCCCTCATCTGTACCAAGCTTTATTATACCTATTGAAAGCTGCACTACGATCGGTATATGTCCCGGAAGGATCCCTAATGCTCCACTTTCTGCAGGGACTATCAGGGAATCTATCATCCCCTCGAATATTTGCACCTCAGGTGTCACGAGGCTTATCCTTATTTTCTTTCCTGCCATATTTTAATTTACAGTTTATTATATATTGATACTTGAGATTATTTTTTCTTATTCTCTGCTTTATCTTCTTTTATTTCTCCACTGGCTTTTAGTTTCTTTGCACGTTCTTCCACTTCTTCGATCTTCCCTGCCATATAAAATGCCTGTTCCGGGACATCATCATATTTGCCCTCGATAATTGCCTTGAAACCTTTAACAGTATCCTCTATCTTTACATATTTACCTTCCAGTCCGGTAAACTGCTCAGTTACTGAAAATGGCTGGGACAAGAACCTCTCTACCCTTCTTGCTCTCTGCACTGTTAATTTATCTTCCTCTGAAAGTTCATCAATTCCAAGTATTGCAATGATATCCTGGAGTTCCTTATTTCTTTGAAGTATTTCCTGTACTTCTCTGGCTACCTGATAATGCTCGACTCCTACATACTGGGGATCCAGGATTTGGGAAGATGAATCCAGGGGATCCACCGCAGGATACAATCCTCTTTCCATGATCTGCCTTGAAAGCACTACGGTAGAGTCAAGGTGAGAAAAAGTAGTTGCAGGCGCCGGATCGGTAAGGTCATCTGCCGGTACATATATTGCCTGAACCGATGTTATGGACCCTTTCTTTGTAGAGGTTATCCTTTCCTGAAGTTCACCCATCTCGCTTGAAAGCGTTGGTTGATAGCCTACAGCCGAAGGCATCCTGCCCAGGAGTGTCGATACTTCCTGGCCCGCCTGTACAAACCTGAATATATTATCTATAAACAGGAGCAGGTCCTTCCCTTCATAATCCCTGAAATATTCTGCCATTGTAAGGCCTGAAAGTCCTACCCTGAGTCTTGAGCCCGGAGGTTCATTCATCTGGCCGAATACGAGTACGGTCTTATCGAGAACACCGGATTCCTTCATCTCCAGGTAAAGGTCATTTCCTTCCCTGGTCCTCTCGCCTACACCTGAGAATACTGAAAATCCGCCATGCTCTGTAGCTATATTATGGATAAGTTCCATGATGATAACGGTCTTTCCTACTCCAGCACCACCGAACATACCTATCTTGCCCCCTTTGATAAACGGACAAAGCAGGTCTATTACTTTTACGCCTGTCTCAAATAACTCTGTCGTAGGTTCTATGTCCTCGATGGAGGGCGCTTCCCTGTGTATGGAAAGCTTCATCTTTGTTGAGACTTCGCCAAGATCGTCTATAGGCTCTCCCAATACATTAAACAATCTTCCCAGAGTCTCCTGGCCAACCGGGACCTCTATAGGTTTTCCTGTATCCGTGACTGACATGCCCCTGTCAAGACCATCTGTGGGAGACATGGCCACTGCCCTTACCTGGTTGGCGCCTATGGATTGCTGGACCTCGACTACTATTTTTTCCCTCTGGTGTTCCTGTTTTTTGTCCTTGTTTCGGTGTATCTCCAGCGCAGTATAAATATCCGGTAATTTTCCAGGGGGGAATTCAATATCAAGTACCGGTCCCCTGATGCTAACTATTTTCCCAATATTCGGTTTTTTACTTTTATCATCAGCCATATTGTTTATTCTCACCTCTATATTGATTTTTCAATATTATTTACAATATCTCATCTTTTTAGTTTTCGGTAAGTGCTTCTGCCCCGGATACTATCTCAGTTATCTCCATTGTTATCTGCTGCTGCCTGGCACGGTTAAACTTTCTGGTAAGGTCCTTTATCATCTCTTCTGCATTTTCACTTGCATTCTTCATAGCAGTCATCCTTGCGCCAGTCTCGCTTGCTGTTGACTCTAAAAGGGCCATATATACTATAGTGTAAACATATTCAGGCAATAGTGAGCTCAGTACCGCTTCCGGTGAAGGCTCATATGAAAACTCCGGTCTTATTGCGCATACCCTGTCTCCTATCTTGACAAGTCCGGTTTCACCATCTGGATCCCCCTTTAGGTCGACGATCTTTTCCTCAAAAGGTATCGGAAGGAGCTGAAATGAAGAAGTTACCTGCTCGACTGCATTTTTAAATTTAGTATAGCAGATCAAAACCCTATCTATTTCAGATGCTATATATCTATTTAATATAGATTCTGCTATTTTTCTAGCATCTAAAAATTTTGGATAGTCCGATAGGTTCTCAAATACTCTATTTGGCTCCATACCAATATATCTGAAATGATTTCTCCCTCTTGTACCGATTATATCAAGTTCATAGTCTATGCCCTTTTCTTCAGTATCCCTGACAGTCTTTTCGATGAGCCTGATTATATTAGAATTATATCCACCGCATAATCCCCTGTCCGCAGTTATTCCAAGAATGAGG
Source organism: uncultured Actinomycetota bacterium (assembly GCA_964556035.1). Lineage (GTDB taxonomy): Bacteria > Actinomycetota > Humimicrobiia > Humimicrobiales > Humimicrobiaceae > M55B120. Next base: position 3,593 of record CAZKVA010000112.1, on the reverse strand, counting down.
GTTTTTTTAATCTCTGCATGCGGTATGAGCAAGTGGTCCGATACAGAAGAATAGCATGCAATATCAGATATGAAATCAGCTATCTTATCTATGAACGGCCGGGCCTCAAGTATCCTTCTCTGAGCCCTTCTTATCTTTGAGGAAGCTATCATCTCCATCGCCTTTGTGATCTTCCTTGTCCCGGATACACTCTTAATCCTGTTTTTTATATCCCTGGTCTTTTCCATAATATAAAATATATCCTATGCGGAGAAACCTTCCTTAAATTTATTTATAGCATTATCAAGCTTGCTTGAAAGTTCGTCATCAATATCTTTTTTATCTTTAATCTCTTCTATTATCTTAGGATTTGTTGTCCTCATAAACTCAAGGTATTGGTTCTCAAATCTTGAAATATTCTTTATTCCTATATCATCAAGGAAACCATTTGTAAGTGCATATATCATAAGTACCTGGTCCTCTACAGACATGGGCACATACTGTCCCTGTTTTAATACCTCTACTGTCCTCTCTCCCCTGGCAAGCTGTTTCTGGGTCTCTTTATCCAGTTCCGTACCGAACTTGGCAAAGGTCTCAAGCTCCCTGTACTGGGCAAGGTCAAGCCTGAGCATACCGGCTACTTTTTTCATAGCTTTTATCTGGGCATTTCCACCAACCCTTGATACTGATACGCCTGCATTAATGGCAGGTCTTACGCCTGCATTAAAAAGGTCCGTCTCAAGATATATCTGACCGTCTGTAATAGATATTACATTGGTCGGTATATATGCAGATATATCACTCGCCCTTGTCTCTATGACTGGAATAGCCGTAAGGGATCCTCCTCCTAATTTATCTGAAAGTTTGGCTCCCCTCTCAAGAAGTCTTGAATGCAGGTAAAAAATATCACCCGGGTATGCTTCCCTTCCTGGGGGCCTCCTGAGTAGTAGAGACAGCTGCCTGTAGGCCACAGCATGTTTCGATAGGTCATCATAGACCACAAGTGCATGTTTTCCGCCATACATAAAATATTCACCCAGCGCACAGCCTGCATAGGGAGCGATATACTGAAGTGATGCCGGAGCCTGCGCGGGCGCACCCACAATGGTCGTGTAATCCATCGCACCGACATCCTCGAGCATACCCGCAAAGCGTGCTATCGTGGAAGTCTTCTGGCCTATAACGACATATATGCAGTAAACACCTGAATCCTTCTGATTAATGATCGTATCGAGAAGTATTGCTGATTTACCCGTACTCCTATCGCCGATCACAAGTTCTCTCTGACCCCTGCCAATAGGTACCATCGAATCAATGGCTTTTATACCGGTCTGTAATGGCTCTTTTACCGGCTGTCTCGATATGACATTGGGAGCATTGAATTCTATCTGTCTAAATTGTTTACTTTTTATGGGTCCTTTATTATCCATGGGTCTCCCCAGGGGGTCCACTATCCTCCCAACAAGTTCTTCTCCCACAGGGATCTCCAGGATCCTGCCTGTACATTTAACCGGATCGCCTTCCTGTATCTTCGTAGCCTCTCCAAGTATTATGGCTCCGATCTCGTCCTTATCCAGGTTGAGTACCAAACCATAGATATTGTCGGGAAACTCCAGCATCTCACCGGACATTGCCCTGGAAAGTCCCTCTATCCTGGCAATACCATCTCCTGCCATTATTACCCTGCCTACTTCTTCCACTTTGGTATCTTTTTTATATGTCTTAAGCTCAGTGCTTATAAGGTCAGCTATCTTGTTTGAATTAATTTTCAGCGCCAAATTCTTCACCTCCGAGCTCTATTGATTTTAATTTGGCCCTTATGTCTTCTATTTTATTCTTTAAACTAAGGTCCACTACCTTTTCTCCGATCTTTAACACAAGTCCTCCTATGATATCCGGGTCCACAGTATTCCTTATCCTCACATCAAGTCCTGATGCCCTGTCCACATCTTCTTTTATTTTAGAGATGGTCATGTCGTCAAGTTCGATTGAGCTTATCACCTCGACATAGATCTGTTTTTTAAAGTCGCTTACAAATCCGACAAAAATATTGTATATCTCTTCAATGTCTTCTACGATATCCACCATTATCAACATCACAAAGACCGTGCGGATAGAAACAGAGGCTTTTTCACCAAGTACCTTTAAGGCCATATTTATCTTATGAGTTTCCTCCACCGAAGGATCCGTAAGATATTTTTTCAGGTCAAGGTCGGAGATTACTGCCTCTTTAAGGGTCTTAAATTCTGTTTCAAGGAGGTCGACTGCTTTTTCAGCTTTTCCTATATCCAGTATTGCCCGTGCATAATACCCTGCACTAACTTCTTCTAATTTCTTTTGCATCCTGCCCACTTATACCTTTCCAAGATCTTTTAAGCTTTCTTCGATAAGCTTTTTGTGGTCCTCCCCGGACAGGCTCTTTGATATCATCTTCTGTGAGGCGGAAAGTGCGATATCCACCATCTCATCTTTTACCTCATTTATCGATCTGTCTTTTTCGCTTCTTATCTCTGTAAGGGCATCTTTGACCATCAGCTTTGATTTCTCGCTTGCCTGATGTTCTATTTCTTCTTTTATCTTCCTGGCCGCTTCTTTTCCCTCATCAATGATCTTTTTTGCCTCAACCCTTGCCTTGTCTATGCTTTTTTTCTGCTCTTCCAGATAATCATTGGCCTCCAGGCTTTTCCGGTCGGCAGTGTCTATCTTTTCCCTTATCTCTTCCTGCCTCTTGGAGATCATATTGTTTACGGGTTTTAGCACAAATTTCCACAGTACTATAACCAGTATCACAAAAACTACTATCGACCAGAAGATAGTACTAGTCATCGGATTTAATATCTGAAGTACTTCTTCCAAATTACTCACACCTCTTCCAAATATTATTTTAGATAAATGTTTTTTATGCTACAAAGATAAGCAAAAAAGCAACTACCAGCGCATAAAGCGCAATAGCTTCTGCAAAAGCTATTCCAATAAACATGGCAGTCTGGATCTGGCCAGCTGCCTCTGGCTGCCTGGCTATACCTTCCAGCGCTTTTCCGACGAGATTACCTATGGCTATGGAGGGACCAATCGATCCTATGGCCATTACCAATCCTGCTGCAATAAGTGCCGCTGTTTTCGGTTCCATTAAACTTTCCTCCTGGTTAAATATCGTGTTTGTCTTTTATATTTTTAACTTTTTTATAATACTCTTTCATGGTCATTTTATTGCCGCTTCCCGGCCTGCATGCCTGGACTGTCATTCCATATCTCTTTTTTTCAGGCTCCACTGTCAATGTTTTGATTTTGCAGCCTCTCCAATATACATCGCAGAAAGCACGGCAAATATATATGCCTGTATGGCAGATACAAATATCTCAAAAAGTGTCATTATGACCGCAAATGGGACCACCGGGATCGCGATGAGATAACTTTCAAAATAAAGTATGAGTCCGAATAGCACATAGATTATGGTATGGCCAGCAAGCATATTAGCCATCAGCCTTATAAAGAGCGAAAATGGCTTTGCGATCATGCTTATGGCCTCGATCGGTACAACTATAACATACATCCATGAAGGTACGGCGGCCGGTGCAAGTGTTCTTATTATCCCCTTTATCCCGTGCATTTTG
>CAZKVA010000111.1:0-6275 GCA_964556035.1 uncultured Actinomycetota bacterium | reverse complement strand
AAAAAACTTCCAGGGATTAATAATGCGGGAAGATGACTTACCATATATTTAGCATAATAATAAATACTATTAATAATATAATAGTTACCGCTCCCAGTATTGCTCCGATCAGGTATATCCCTTTCCCCTTACTGATATACACACCACGATAAGAACCTATGAAATCTTTTATTCCATATACCATTGCTACTGCCGATGTGCCTATTGCTGCAACCCCCATAAGCATGATCAGGAATAAAAAGAAAACATACCTGGTAAAATCCTCCCGGGCATCCATGATCTGCAAGATACTCGCCCCGAAAGGCTTATCAGGGATCAAAAAGAAAAAAGTAAAACCAAAAACCACCGATAATATTCCCAGTACCAGCGATTCGATCGAAAATTTATCCTTAGTTTTATTAATAGTTTCTTTGACCATGGGCCTAAATATAAATCCTTTGCTTATCAATTTATATTATAATTATTTATTAGCTGATAGTCCCCTATCTTAAATCTCTCATCCCTCGGATTTGAATAATCTTAGGTATCCCTGCTTTTATTCTTAAATATATAATATCAGTTAATTAATTTTATTCGATATCCTGTTTACTTAAAAAGATTTCTAGATGATTTCATCATTTATATGATAAACTTCGGCATAGTAAAATATTATATAAAAAAATAAGCATAAATAATGATCTCGATTAATCATATAAATCTTAGCTTTGGCGGGCAAAGATTATTGGAAGATATTTCTTTTCAGATAAATACAGGTGAAAGGATCGGTCTGGTCGGAAATAATGGTGCTGGCAAGACCACTCTATTAAAGATAATCCTTGGAACCCATCCGCCGGATTCGGGGTCTGTTGAAAAAATTACAGGGCTCAGTATGGGATATCTCCCCCAGCAGATGAAAATAACTGATAGTAAGATACTTATAAATGAAGTAAAAACTGCTTTTTCGCAGATCACTAAACTTAAGACACAGGCAAGCAGATTAGAGCGGGAGATCGATGAAAGAGATGATTATGAATCTGGAGATTATCTTAATAGCATTAATAGACTATCAGATATCAATACCAGGATCGAATTATTGGGCGCAGCCAAAATAAATGAACAGGTCGAAAAAACACTTACAGGGCTTGGGTTCCGGCCCGAAGATTTCATCCGGCCGACAAAAGAATTCAGTGGTGGCTGGAGGATGAGAATAGAGCTTGCAAAGATCCTTCTTCAGCGTCCCGATCTTCTTCTGCTCGATGAACCGACAAACCATCTGGATATTGAATCAATTCAATGGATGGAAGACTTTCTTTCAGATTACAGCGGAGCAGTAGTCATAATATCGCATGATAGGGCATTTCTGGATAATATCACCAATAGGACAATTGAGATCACCCTGGGAAAAATATATGATTATAAGGTCGGGTATTCAAAATATATCACCCTGAGAAGACAAAGAAGATCTCATCAATTAGCTTCATATAAAAATCAACAGAAATCAATATCCAGCACAAATAGATTTATCGAGCGTTTCAGGTATAAAGAATCTAAGGCCATACAGGTACAATCCAGAATAAAGCAGCTTAAAAAAATGGACAAGGTAGCGATCGACGAAGAAGATATATCCTCGATCCGTATAAGATTCCCGGCGGCTCCGCGTTCGGGAAACCTGATATTTGATGCTATGGGATTATCAAAAAATTTCAATGAAAAAACTGTTCTCGAAGATATAGATTTCTATATCAAACGCGGAGAGAGAATAGCATTCGTAGGGAGAAACGGCGAAGGCAAGACGACACTGTCCCGCATGCTGGTAGGAGAGCTTGATTTTACAGGCGAGTTAAAAACAGGACATAATGTCCACATCGGTTATTTTGGCCAGAACCAGGATGAACTTCTTGATGAGTCTATTACTGTTTTTGATACCATAGACAGGGTGGCTACTGGAGATTCACGGAACAAAACAAGACCTCTTCTGGGTGCATTTTTATTCCGGGATGATGATATTGAGAAGAAAGTAAAAGTACTGTCTGGCGGTGAAAGATCAAGACTTGCCCTGATCAAACTTCTTTTGGAACCTTTCAACCTGCTTATTCTTGATGAGCCCACCAATCATCTGGATATGCGCTCAAAAGATATACTCAAGAAAGCACTCCAGAAATTTACAGGTACATTGATCCTCGTATCCCATGACAGGGAATTCCTTGATGGTCTTGTAAATAATGTATATGAGTTCAAAGATCATAAGATACATAAATTTATAGGTAATATCTATGATTTCCTTCAAAAGAAAAAGATCGATTCACTACGCCAGCTTGAGCAGAAGAAAAACAAAAATAGTCCCGGGTCAAAAGTAAAAAATGGATCTGCAGGCAGGGAAAATTACCTTAAGAAAAAAGAGGTCAATAAAAAAATACGGATACTTATAAATAAGATATCCAAATGTGAAAATGCGATCGAAGAGCTGGAAAAGGAGTTGACCGGATTAACTGCACAGCTGGAATCCCCGAACCAGAATCCTTTCGATCAGGACTCGGGGAATAATACATTATTTACAAAATACGGAAAACTTAAAAAGAATATGGACCTGAAGATGGACGAATGGGAAAAACTCCATTCTGAATTTGAAGAGCTTAAAAAGAGTCCTTATTATAAATAGGGAAAGGTGGAGATAGGTCTATCTCCACCTCGTATTTGAATTAAGAATAAATAATTCTGTCTCCGGGTTTGAAAGTAAAAACCTTATGGTATTGTATAAACTACATTTAGAATTATTTCATCCTTATCATAAAGCCAACCAGTCCATAGCGAGTCGCCATCTGATGTATCAGTCGGAAAATGTATTCTCACCTGGAACCTGGATTTTCCATCATTTATTGCGTCCTGAAGTTCGTCGATCAATATTTGATGACTGCATGTAAAGCTAGGGCCTGCAAAATTTTGTATTGCTATTCCTGGAAGGTTATAATCTGAGATCTCAAGAGGCTCTGCTCCCCACTCTACAACACCCACCCAGACATTTCCAAATGAAGGTGTTCCATATGTGCTCCCCATTGTATAGGCGATAGATGCATCGGTTACTGTAACCCCTGCAAGTGAAGTAATGTCATAACTCATATAACCCCTGCAAAATTTGTTTGTATCAGAATCCCCTATAAATGCTCCTGTGGCACCGCTTCCTCTTGCTTCCTGGTCCTTGATAATATATCCACTTTCTGAAGCTACATATGGTACATCCATCGCTGCTACTGGTGGTGAAAGTGCCGGGAAGACCTCTACGGATTTTGTAAGTGTTGCAGTCCCCCCATTTCCGTCATCTACTTCAACTTTTATATCATAATCACCAGCAGCTGATGGTGCTGTCCAACTCATCGGATTTGCATGTGAATCATTTATGTTGCCGCCGCTTACGCTCCAATCCACCGTAAGAGGATCTCCTTCAGGGTCAGAGGTATTTACAACCACATGGTATGTCTCATCTGTATAGTGGAAATCTTCATCCACCACTATTGAAGCTATCACAGGGGGTTTATTGCATCTCCATGTCAAATCAATAGAGTCAGAGGCTGATCCTTCAGAATTTGTAGCAGTAGCTGTAAGAGTATAGGAATCTGATGGATCACTCAGATTAATCTGAACTTTTTTTGATCCCCATGTTCCACCACTGTCATCTTTTGAGAAATCTATATCCGGATTTGGTTCCCCTGTGACATCAGCTCTTATCCTATAATAACAGACTCCATCACCGGATGAGTAAACAGGGCCCTCATATATTTTTAGTTCAATGGTGAGAGCTTCTGTGTCTTCTTCATCTTCATCACTATCCGCATCAGCATCTTCGTCTTCATCTGCGTCTACATCTGTATCACTATCAACATCACCATCTGTGTCAGCATCAACATCTGCCTCTTCCTCTTCGCCGACATCTACCTTATCCTCGGTGGGTGCACTGCATTGATTGCATAATGCAGCAAAACTAAAAAGGAAAATAATTGTTAAAACCGCTAAAACTATATATAGTTTATTTTTTCTCAAAACATCCTTTCGCTGATTTATAAAATAATATGGAGATACCCTGCTTAAGGATATCTCCATATTATTTAAACTTTTTCAACTGGTAATATCTTGCTACCGGTTTACCTTAATTTTTGTTTAAGGGCCTTACCCACAACAAATTTTGGAACTGTGCAGGCAGCTATCTGGATCTTTTCTCCAGTCTTTGGATTTATGCCTACTCTAGCTTTTCTATCTGAGGTCTGGAAAGTTCCAAATCCTACCAGCGCAACTTTTTCTCTCTTTACAAGGGTTTCACCTATAACTTCCTGAAATGCATCTATGGTTCCGGCAACATCTTTTTTTGAAAGACCGGTTTTTTCTGCAACTGCATCCACTAATTCTGACTTATTCATCTTTGCTCCCTTCGTTTTATTAATTAATTATAATACTTTTATAAAATATTTATTATAAGTTCTCAAAAGCTATTTTAAAAAGGTTTATGCCTTTCGATTATTCCTTGATACGGTTCCACTATAATAAATACTTCCAGTGTAAGAACTCCATTAAAAGATTCCTACTTGATACATAATTATACACATTTTATTCTTTTTTGGTTATACTTTTTCGCGAATAAATACAGATTTTTACTTTATTATCAGTATCCATGACCACCCTGGAGGGAAAATAGCAAAAACCATAATATTTAATAGAAAGTATCTTAATGACTATACTATAAAATTTATGAAAAACCCAGAATACATAACCGGTGAACTTAAGGTAAATAGTGCCTCAATGGGGCGAATTTTAATGACGGGCCTATCGGATAATACAGGATAGGAGCCTGTCCGGAAAACCTGGTATAATAAATTTATACATTTGTGTATTTACATTAATTATTAGCCGTATTATAATATTCCAATGAATCCTTTAACGGGAATAAAATCATTCATCAAGGTGACTGGACATAGACTACCGGGATATCTTATTTTATCTATCGGTATCTTTTTATTATTTTTGCTATCAGGCCCTGCAGCTATCTACTCTTACCCAGGTAAAGACCCTGTCTTAAGAAAACCATTTATTTCCCCTCTTTATGGAGATATAGCACTTGGCTTCAGGGAAGAATATTTTAATGATGACAGACAGGTAGATTACAGGCATACCGGTATAGATATAATAGGTGTTCCGGGGGATAAAGTATCAGCTGCAGGAAATGGGGTCATAGTCTATATCGGTTTTTCCCCTATTGGAGGCCGTACTATTGTGATAGGGCATAATCGGAATATCAGGACTACTTATCTTAATCTGCAGAATATATATGTAAGCCAGGGAGATAGGGTAAAACAGGGTGATATCATCGCATCAATAGGTGCTTCTGATGATCCTTCCTGCAAAGACAGCCATTTACACTTTGCCATTATATATATGAATAAGTATCTTGATCCATTACAGGTATTTAATATGGATTATAACAGTATTTCAAGATTCCTGAGGCTTGTGTATGTTCCGGGGGATTTAAAAATATATTGACCTAGGAGCCTACTTGAGGCTGGAAAAATAGTCTTTGATGTTTTTCATTTCTGTGTCTACCTTATTATCGATCTTATCCCTGCCTACACCAAATTCTATTATATTTAAAGTAATTTTGATCTTTTCAAAAGTCTTTCTAAGTATACCCTTTATTATTGGTTTTTTACTTATATCGTGGACACTGAACTGCAGGTAATCCTCACCATCGGTGGTAGAGATAAATTTGATATGACCTATCTCCGTGCAGCCATTTTTCTTAAGGTATTCTATTAAATTCTTGGAAATCTCACCAATCTTTTTAACAAAATCCTCTTTGGTCACCGGCCTCGATGAAGTTATGATCACCTTTTTAGTCAGGGCTACTGTACTGTTTGGATTCATTGGTTTATATTTATTGATGGATTTATTATAAAAAGTTTAATTCTCAAGATTAGGCAACTAATTCTACCATAAACACTACCTTTGTCAAAGACTTTCAAATTATCTCAGGTGAAAGATTTTAGCCTTCCAGGATGTACTTATAAATTGCTTTTCCCAGACCGGAATTATAACTCTCATCTGTTACAATATCTGCCTTTTCAAGGACTTCGGGATATGAATTTTTTACAGCAATCTTGAGTCCGGCGATCCCAAACATAGAAAGGTCATTAGGGCTATCACCCAGTACTGCAACTTCTTCTTTACTTATTCCCATTGAATCTATTAAAGCAAGAAGGGCACTACCTTTTGTGGCGTCTTTATTTAGGATATCGAAAAAAAACTTTCCGGAC
>CAZKVA010000110.1:0-6362 GCA_964556035.1 uncultured Actinomycetota bacterium | reverse complement strand
GAGTCAGATGGATCTGGTGCAGATAGCCTAATGGATGATCTGATCATTGAAATAGATATGGAATACAGAATGTGTAAGCAATATAATTGTTTTTCCACCAGAGATGAGGATCAGGTTCTAAATTCCATAAATAGTATTAAAAGCAGACATAGAAATAGAATGGGGATGGATCAGGATAATGGCACAATGAAGGGCCATGAAATGGATTCATTGCCTGATCAGGGCAATAGCAGCAGTATGGGACATAGCGGTAATAATAAAGGAAGCAGTCAAAATAGGGGCAATTGACCTGCTTTTTAATATGGGCAAAATATTTCTATCAAAGCTACAATATAATACACTCCTTTACCTCATGTAATATCATACAAATATCCCAATATGCTATTTATATTGTTTATCATGAGTACTATATTTAAGAGTAAATAATTATATATTTATCAATATATTATATATCTATTGTCTATAATATTTATTTTATTAATTTCTCTTGACATATATAAGTATATGTATTAATATAATTTCAGAGTTTTAAATTAGAGTTCTTTTGACAACTAGGATTTACTATTAAGTAATAGAGGCTATGAAGTGCGTTCCGCTTTTTGGGCACCAGGAACGCATGGAGCCAGTGGTGCAACCGGCTATTACTTTTTTGCATGTTCAGTGTAAAAAAGGCCGCTTAGTCTCTATTAAAAGATTAGGAGGCCTTTTGTGTTTAGATATGAAAATAAAATAATAGCTTGGATGATGGTGATACTGCTGGTTTTAGTATCACTTGGTTCGGTAAGTTTTTCTACGAAGGTATCAAAGGTATCAAGTAGCTTTGCTTGCGCTACATCTGTAGCAATAAGTACTGGTAAGACTCAAGTAGTAGAGGCCATAGCAGATTTAACTGTAAAGGCTTTAACTGCTGATATTGTAGGTACTATTGAAGATAATCTTAAAACTGAGACTGTAGAAATCTATAAGGTAAGGCAAGCAGAAGAAAAAGCCAGGGCCGAAGCAGAAGCACTGGCTCAAAAGCAAGCAGCAGAAGCAAAGGCAAAAGCTGAGGCAGAAGCAGCACAAAGCAAGGCTACTGCAGCAGGGGCCAACCTAAATGGTCTTGAGGCTGAGATACTAAAGCTTATTAATAAGGTACGGGCAGATCACGGGCTAAGCCAGCTTCAGATCGTACAGTCACTTACTGATATTGCGCGTACAAGATGTTCTGATATGGTATCAAGAGGATACTTCTCACACTATACCCCTGAAGGTACTACATTCTTTAATATCATGAGAAATGCTGGTATAGGCTGGGCTAATGCCGGAGAGAACCTGGGTAATGCAACTCCTGCCAGTTACGGTTCACCTTCTGCATTTATTAATGCGTGGATGAACTCAGCTTCGCACAGGGACAATATGCTCCGTGGCCATTACAGACTTATTGGTGTTGGGATCGTAGATGGCGGAGGAAGAAGAGTAATCACTACTATATTTTTAAACTAAATCATTAAGAATTACAAGATGTATGGGACGCCTTATAACACCCCGGATGGTATTTATACCTCCGGGGTGTTGGGTTTTATGGGAGTCTATCTGCAAGCTCAGGTCCCAATTCTCGGACAGGCTCCTAAACTGGACCCCGGGTCAAAAAGTAAATAGGCCATTTCCCAGAATATAGACTAGTGGGCCGCCAACTAATAGTACAAATGCCGGAAGGATCAGGAAAACCAGGGGGATGAGTGTCAGTACCGTTGTCTTTCTTGCCTTTCTTTCAGCATTTTCTATATTTTCAAAATTTATTTGCTTTGATTTTTGCTCAAGGATCTCATCCAGCGGTGAGCCATATTTTTCAGCTTCCAGAAGAACTGCCATCAAGTCGGCAAACTGCCTTGATTTATTTTTTTCTATCATATTCTTATATGCAGTCTCTTTCCCAGATCCCCAATCAATATCTTTAATATAATCTCTTAGATCAAAACATATCTTAGCCCTGTATTTTTCAACAAGAATCTTAAATGAGTTATAAATATTCTGGCCGGAAAGCACCGCAATCCTGAGAAGATCTATCATATATGGTAGTTCAATATCAATTTTTGCCGATATCCGTCTTGCCTGCCTTCTTATTAGAATATCAGGCATAAAATATCCAGCAGCTCCGCTTCCTATTCCTAAAAGCATGCCAGACATCAGGCCACCTGCAAAAAGTGCCCCTCCTATAGAAAAAAGAATGCATAAAAGAATCTTATAACCTATAAAAGAACCGGGCGTCACTACTATGCCTTCATCTTCTTCAAGTATTTTTAGGATCCGCATATTAAGGATACCTATTTTCCTTTTAGGGTCCTCTGTAAAAATACTACCCGTTTTATGGGCAAAAATATTTAATATATTTATCACCTTTTTAATTCCCATACCCGGTCTTCTTTTCTTAATATATCTTCTTCTGCGAGCATAATTGCCTTTATGCAGCAGCATTAATATTCCGCAGACAATAAAAATATAATAGATCAAAAGAATATAATATTTATCCAATTTTTAGCTCCCGGTGTCTATTACCTTTTTCATAATTATTATTCCCGCAAATTCCAGAACACCTCCGGCTATCAGCACAATAATACCTGTCCCGGATGAGAAAAAGTCCATGATAATATCGCCATAAAAAATGTATAGCGCAATAAGTGCGATTATTGGAAAGAGGCTTATTATATTTGCTGAATATTTACTTTGGAGAACAAGGGTATTGAGACGGGACCTGGACTTAAGGTTCTGTCTCAATGTAGAAGACACGGAGTTTAATACTTGTATCATGTCCCCGCCTATCCTATTACATATTTTAAGTCCAGATGTAATAAGCTTTACTTCATTACTGCCGCTTGTTTTTTCAAATATTTCAAATATTTCCTCAATATCAGGATTTATTTCAAGATTTTCTGCCACTTCCTTTAGATGGGTCCCAAGCGGCGGTTCAAATTTTGGCCATGCATTCAAAAATATATAGCGAAGTGTCTTCCCGGCTCGAAGCATTATATTAATATGCCCGATAAGGTCTATCAACTGACAATGAAGCCTGTAGAGCCTTTGCTCCTCCCTGCTTTTAAAAATACCCGAAATAAATACTGTTATGCAAATAGCTATAAAAAATCCGACCAGCATATTATTGAACCAAAAGGAGAAAGCGGTCATCAGCAGTATAAGAATGGACGGACCTCTAATTTTATTAAAAACCCTTCTGCGGTCATTTGAAAAGCATGAAGACACTAAACAGTTTATCCTCTTACCTGATCTTAGGGCCCTCATCTCTTCTCCTCCAGGAATGCAGGTACGCGGTCATAAAAGACCCACTTATTTTTTATCTTCTCATTGCCCACTCTTTTATTATCAACAGCAGTTTCTGTATCTTTCCCCTCATCCAGCATTGCAATATCTTTGATCTCAAGTTTTAGTTCCCTTCCTGAACCTCTTTTCTGGTGGATCACTTCGCTTATTTTAGAAAGTATCCTATTCCCGCCCCCTGTCTTTTTCAACTGGATTATTAAGTCGATTGAAGTAGCGATTATGCGTTGCGCGGTAGAAGGATCCAGATTATTGCCGGAAAGAAGAAGCATAGTCTCCAGCCTCGTTATCACATCTTTCGGAGAATTTGCATGTATCGTAGTCATTGAACCGCTATGGCCGGTATTCATGGCCTGAAGCACATCTATCGCTTCCACTCCTCTTATCTCACCGACTATAATTCGGTCCGGCCTCATTCGAAGCGAGTTCCTGACAAGATCTCTGATGCTTATTTCCCCATTTCCTTCCATATTGGGAGGCCTCGTCTCCATCCGTACCAGATTTTTATGTGTAAACTTTAGTTCCATGGTCTCTTCTATCGTTATTATCCTCTCACTTTTCGGAAGGAACCCTGAAAGAATATTCAGCAGTGTAGTCTTTCCTGTTCCGGTCCCGCCGCTCACCAGAATATTTGCCTTCCTCTGCACGCATTCAGCCAGGAAGTCCCCGATCCTTCTATCTATGGTCCCCTCATCTATGAGTCTTTCAGTATCTACAATATCTTCCTTGAATTTCCTGATAGTGACCACAATATCTTTCAGGCATACAGGGCTTAAGACAATATTGATCCTGGAACCGTCTTTAAGCCTGGCATCTACCATCGGGTGGCTCTCGTCTACCCGCAGACCAAGAGGACCAAGGATCTTATCTATAAGATTTCTTATATGACTGCTGTCACGAAACTTCAATTGTATTTTTTCAATTTTGCCATTCTTTTCGATATAGACCTCATCATGGTCATTTATCATCACTTCGGTTATCTCAGGATCACTCATGAGAAGACTGATGGGACCGAGCCCAAATCCATCTTCATTTATTTTTCCTGAGAGCTTTGATAATTCCCTGGCAGTAAGAAGTATTTTTTCCATATCAGCAATATCGCTGACAATTTTTTCAATTACTTTTTGCCTGTCTGGAGCTGAGAACTTTTTGAAATCTTTTCCGCTGATCTTCTCAAATACCTTTTTAATTATATATTTTTCGGTTTCACTGCCATTATTCACAGTATTCATAGATCCAGTTCCTCATAGATCTTCTGGGATAATTCAGAGATATTTCTTACGATCCTTAAATTATAATTAAATACATAATCAGGTCCCCTTGTATTTATTAAAGATTCAATGTCCCTGTCATAAGGCATGAAAGAAGTGACTGGAAACTTCAGTATATTTGTAAGTCCTGTAGGTGAGATAGCAGGTCTCACATTATATTTGTTTATAATAAGATATGAGTCCGGGTGAGATTTTGCATTATCGATATATTCCATAAGTATCCTTGTATTATTAATTGATACAATATCCGGAAGAGACACAAAGACAAACCTGTCAGCAATATCGATCTCCCCGATATTGATATATCTAAAAAGATGATATGGGAAATCAATACATATTATGTCAAAGTGATCCCTGAGGCTTTCAAGGAATCGATTAAAATTATCACCTTCCAGTATCTCTTTTTTCCCGGGGTCCAGTGGAGGGAGTAAAAGATGCAGGCTATTATCAAAATTAATCACCAGCCTTTTTAGTACCGAAGTATCCAGGCTGCCTGCCGCACTTCCAATATCCCCATAATCTTTATAATTACCATCATCTACATCAAATATCACCCTGCTGTCTCTTTTCCCGATATTAAGATCAAGGAGAAGGACATTTACTGAAGTCTTCCTGGCTAGATAGGTAGAGACAGTAGATGCAATAAAGCTGCAGCCGCTTCCCCCTTTTGCAGATGAAAACAATATTACATTCGATTCGGGCCCGGCAGTATTTTGCATATTTTCCCTTCTTTCACTAATAATTTCCTTCGTATTATTCTTGTTTCTTAATAGTGTTTTCATATGTTTTGCTTTACCTGCTTCCTGGTCCATTTGATTAATGTGATATCCTCACGATAATAAATTATCGGATTTAAAAAACCGGGGATTCCCGCTTTTTTCCCAAAGGTTCAATATCCATTTTCCCCACTATTCTCCGAATATAGTGAAAGATAGAGTTGTCCACCCTCGATCGCCTTAAAAGCTTTTTCGACTTCATCAGCCTCCAGGTAGAAAGTGATAACAAGTATTTTCTTGAGCTGCCTGCTTGCATCATTCCCTGAGGGTAAATCTCCTAAGATCCCGTCCCCGAAGTACCCTGAACCTCCTGTATCCTGATATGCTCCTGAATCCTGGTCCTTTCCGGTATTCCCGAGAAATATTATTTCTTTTTGGGAAAGGACCACTTCGGAATAAAGCTCATTTGAACCTGGATCATAAAAGACCGAGATGATATCTACCCTATCCCCCTCTCTTATCGCTGAAACATCTCCAAAAAAAGAAATGGGAAGATTTACTGCTCTGAGTCCATGTGGTATAGAAGAAGACATAGGCTGCCCATGATCTTTGGAAGAAATGTCCTCTCCTAATATCTGGGAATCTTCATCCCCATTAACAGATATGTTTTCCTGGATCTCTGCATATTCCTGTCCTGTATTATTATTTTCTTCCTTATTATTTATATACCAGAATATTAGAATGCCGCCGATAATTGCTGCTATCACAAAAATAATTAACGGTAATTTTTGTCTTAATATGAAAGCTAACCTACCCAAACCTCATCCTTAAAATCAATATTCTATATCAATATTTAGCATAATAGCACTATTAATCATTTATGTATATACATATATTGATTTTTTTTATTATACTACTGCAAGGGAAGATCTATATAAGTCATCCTTCTAAAATCTATACAAAACCAATTTATTTTTTTATAAAAGATTTTGTTTTAAATATCGAAGAAGACATTGATGAAAATGATTATGTCAAAAATATCACTGGATCCCCTAAATAA
>CAZKVA010000109.1:0-6388 GCA_964556035.1 uncultured Actinomycetota bacterium | reverse complement strand
TATCCGGTCACGGAAGGAGAAAAGATGTCACACCATAAGACAGAAAAAAATCTGGCAGAAGCTTTTGCAGGTGAGTCACAGGCAAACAGGAAATACCTTGCTTTTGCAAAAAAAGCAGACGAGGAAGGATATCCTCAGGCAGCGAAACTTTTCAGGGCTGCGGCAGACGCAGAGACTGTACATGCCCACAACCACCTCAGGGCCATGAAAGGCATCAATTCGACAAAGGAAAATCTGGCGGCTGCCGTAAGTGGAGAGACCTTTGAATTCAAGGATATGTATCCAAAGATGATCGAGGAAGCCAGTGCGGAGGATCAAAGTGAAGCCAGGCTCAGCTTTAATTTTGCAAACAAAGTAGAAGCGATCCATGCAGACCTATACCAGAATTACCTGGACAGTCTCGGGAATAATGCAGATACCCCCATTTTTGTCTGCCAGGTATGTGGAAATACAGTAGAAGGTGCTGCCCCGGACAAATGCTCAGTATGCGGTAATCCAAAAGAGATGTTTAACGAGATCGAATAGAGAGGCTAACTAGTTTAAAAAATAAGGTCCGTAGCATATAAGCTGCCGGGCCTTATTTTTTTATTCTACAGATATTTTTATAGTAAGCATAATCCCGCTTCAAACTGATTTCATATGGGACTATTTGCTTAAAAATTGATCTTCTTAATAAATAAAGATATATATACCGGCCATATAAGTAAAGATACTTCTATCTATACCCTATATTATTGTCCGCATATACTGGACAATAACCATGGGTATATGATAAGACTATTATGCCATGGGATTTGTAAAATATTTACTGATGATCTTTATATTGGAACAGAAGTGGGTAATAAACCAATAAATAAAGAAAATAAAGGGATCCTCTTTGTTTGTGGGACACCTATTGGAAATCTTGGTGATGTCAGCTTCCGGCTGCTCGACACCCTAAAACAGGCAGACATGATCCTTGCAGAGGATACAAGGACCATAAGAAAGCTCCTATCAAGATATGATGTCGCTAAAAAAGAAATAATAAGCTATCACCAGCATAGTACGGCAAAGAAACTTGATTCTATAATGGAAGAACTTAAAAATGGGAAAACAGCTGCCCTTGTATCAGAGTCAGGAATGCCGTCCATATCGGACCCGGGTTATGAGATAATCGGGCAATGTATAATAAATAATATTGCCACAACTGTAGTACCTGGTCCAAATGCTGCTACAAGCGCTCTTGTATTATCAGGCCTTCCTTCCGATAGTTTTCTATTCATAGGGTTTCTCCCCAAATCAGGTGAAAAACGGAATTCAAAGATCGCTGAAGTATCAGGTCTTCCCTATACCCTTATTTTCTATGAGTCCCCAAAAAGGATAGAGAAACTCCTTGGGGAGCTTATAAAAAAACTTGGGGACCGGCGCGCAGCCCTTATAAGGGAGATGACAAAAATATACGAGGAAGCTATCCGGGGGAACTTGAGCGAGATCCTTGAAGATATAAGGGCAAGAGCCTCTATAAAAGGGGAGATAGTGCTGGTAGTTGAAGGAAACCAGGGAGAACTAATATCTGAATATACCGAGGATGAGATAAAAAATAAGCTTATGAACCTCATAAGCCAGGGGATAAGTAAAAAAAATGCACAAAAGATAATCAGGTCCAGGTATGACATAGACAGGCAAAAATTGTATAATATTTCAACGAAAATTTGAGAGTATAGTAAAAAACTAAAAAGGATGATATGGAGAGTAAAAAGTTCTATATAACTACAGCGATCCCTTATATGAATGCAAAACTTCATCTGGGACAGATCTATGAATTTATTGTGACAGATGTTGTCGCAAGGTTTAAAAGGCTGCTTGGAAAGGACACCTACTTCCTGACCGGTTCAGATGAACACGGGCAGAAGATCGAGAAAAGCGCAAAAGATAAAGGCGTAAGCTCCCAGGAATATGCAGACACCATGGTAAAGGATATGAAGAGGCTTCTTGAAGTCTACAATATAAGCAATGACAGTTATGTAAGGACAACAGATGATGCACACGAGAAAGTGGTCCAGAATATCCTTACGAAGCTAAATGAGAACGGGGATCTTTATAAAAGTACATATGAAGGCGATTATTGTGTTCCATGTGAGACTTTTCTTACAAACGGGCAGCTGGTGGATGGAAAGTGTCCTGAATGCGGAAGGGATGTCGAACACGTAGAGGAAGAAAATTATTTTTTCAAATTGTCAGAGTATGGGGAAAAATTAGTTGATCACATAGAAAAAAATCCTGACTTTATAATTCCGGAGACCAGGAAAAATGAGGTTCTGGGATTACTCAAGCAGGGGCTTAAGGATATAAGTGTCTCAAGGACTGCTGTAGAATGGGGCGTCCCGATCCCTTTTGATTCCAAACATTACTGCTATGTATGGGTCGATGCCCTGATAAACTATATTTCAGCTCTGGGTTATTCCAGTGAAGATCCTTCACTTTTTGATAAATACTGGCCTGCTGACCAGCATCATATTGGAAAGGATATCTTGAAATTCCATGCCGTTATCTGGCCCGCTATCCTGATGTCTTTAGGGGTAGAACTTCCAAAACACGTAGTGGTCCATGGATGGCTTTTGATGGGAAAGGAAAAACTGTCAAAGTCCAAGGGTATCACTCTTGATCCTGACGAAATAGCGGATAAGTTCGGGATAGACGGTGTAAGATATTTTCTTACAAGGGAATTATCATTCGGGCAGGACGGTTCATTTACCGATCCGGCTTTTATAAAAAGATATAATGCAGACCTGTCAAATGATATCGGAAACCTTGCATCAAGGACACTTGCGATGATAGAAAAATACAGGGAAGGTGTGATCCCTGCAAAGGTAAAAAGTCCGGACTTTGAGAAGGCGTGGGAAGAGACAAAGAGCGCGGCTCTGGAGCTGATGGGACAGTTTAAGATCTCAGAGTGCCTGATAAAAGTCTGGGAATTCATAAATAAAGCCAATAAACATATAGAGGATAGCCAGCCCTGGACACTCGCAAAAAGCAGTGAACAAAAAGACATAGACAAGCTTGATGCTGTCCTTTATGAGGTCTCTGAGTCTATTAGGCTTTCTGCACTCATCCTTATCCCATTTATGCCTGCTAGCTGCCAGAAGATATTTAACCAGCTCGGAATAGAAAAGAAAACCGGGGATATAAGACTTGAAGCAGACGGTGCGTGGGGCAGTTTCGAGGGAAATACAAAAACCGGAAAAAGAGAGATCCTTTTTCCAAGGATAGAAAATAAATAGATGTATTTTATAGATACTCATGCCCATCTTGACATGATAAAAAGCATGACGCCTGAAGAGTCCCTGAAAAGATCTTTAAGTGATGATGTCAGGTATATGATAAATGTTGGTTCGAGTATAGAAGGCAGCAGGAAGTCAGTAAGATATGCAAGGCAATTCCCTAATGTCTTTGCAAGTGTCGGCATACATCCCCATGATGCGGAAGGCTTTGGCAGCAGTGAGATTAAAACCCTTAAATACTTGATCGCCGGCAGTGAAGAAGAGTCCGCAGGTGAAGCGCCCCTAAAAAGTGGCGATGGAAAGAGGTTTGAAAAAGTAGTAGCAGTGGGAGAGACAGGTTTCGATTTTTTCCGTAACTTAAGCCCCCGCCCGAGCCAGGAGAAAGCTTTCAGGGCCCATATCGAGCTTGCCCTTGAATATGATCTCCCCCTTATAATACATGACAGGGATGCCCATGAAGAGATACTGGATATATTAAGAAAATATTCTTCCCACAAAAATCTAAAGGGAGTCATACACTGTTTTTCAGGGGACCTGGATTTTGCATCGAGGTGTATCGATATCGGGCTATATATATCATATACCGGGGTCATCACTTATCCAAATGCAAAGGGTCTTCAGGATGTAGTCAGAGAGATCCCGATTGAGAAAATATTTATTGAGACAGATTCCCCATATCTTGCCCCACAGGAAAAAAGGGGTAAGGAAAATTATCCGGGATATGTAAAGTATATTGCACAAAAGATAGCTGAACTAAAAGATTTAACTATTGAAGAAGTAGCCACAGTGACTTCAAAAAATGCAGAAGATTTCTTTGCACTTACTCCTTTTATAAAATAATAAGTTTCTATTATGAAAAACTATATAAGCTCCCCGGGAAAAACTACAAAAATACTTTCTGATAATAATATACGACTGCGAAAAAGCCTGGGACAGAATTATATAATAGATACTAATAGCGTAAAGAAAATGGTCTCTATTACCAGAGTCTCAAGGGAGGACATAATACTTGAAATAGGCTGCGGGATAGGAAGCCTTACAGAGATCCTGCTGGAAAACGGACCAGCAAAAATAATCTGTATTGAAGTGGACAGGAAAGTAGCAGAAGTATTTAGAAATATTTTCCATGAGAAGATAGAAGACGGAATGATAGAGCTGATAATAGAAGACGCTATGGACATTGATTATGGCAAGCTCTCCTCCACCAATAATATTAATAAGATGGTATCAAATCTTCCATATAAGATCGCAGCTCCGCTAATACTTAAGATCCTAAGGGAAACGGAAAAGATATCACAATCCTGGATGACGATACAAAAAGATATTGCAGACAGGCTGACTGCCGAGCCTGGTGATAAAAACTACAGTTCCTATACTGTAAAATCCAATACTCTTGCTTCCTATAGGTCCTGTTTTAAGATATCCAGAAACTGCTTCCTTCCAAAACCATTTGTGGATTCTTCAGTAATCGAGGTCACCCGTAAAAAGATACCGGAAGAATTAGGATCAGAAGGTGGTATCGAAAAGTTTTTCGATCTCGTCAATGCAAGTTTCGCCCACCGCAGAAAAATGCTTCTAAATTCACTTTCCAAAAGTAAGGATTTTAGCCAGAAATTGGACAGCATAGCAAAGCTTCTGCCAGAAATAGGAAAAAACAAAGAAGTGCGCGCAGAGGAACTTTCGCTTGAGGATTATATATTCTTATATAAGAATGTTTAAGACTGTCCGATAAGTCCAGATCCAGTTCCCGGATAGGCTTCTATATATAATATTTAATAGTGCTATGCTATTATATATCAAAATGAAAGTACAAAAAGAATTAAAAGTAAGGGCATCGGGAAAAATAAACCTCTATCTCAATGTCTCAAAGAATCCAAGAAGTGATGGCTATCACGAAATAAAGTCTATCATGCAGAGCATAGGCCTTTCGGATGAGCTTACTTTTAAAGTAGCAGATAATAAAAATACTGAAGATCTGGCAAATCCTAATGGAATATATATTACCTCGAATAATACAAACATCCCCCTTGATGAAAGAAATCTTGTTCACAAGGCAGCAGCCATAATACTCGATGAGTTCAGGCTCAGGGGTAAATATAAGATAGATATAAATATTAAAAAACACATCCCTGTTTGCGCCGGGCTGGCCGGCGGCAGCACCAATGCAGCTGCAACCCTGGTAGCGCTTAATGAGATCTTTGGCTTAAACTTAAAGTACCCAAGGCTTTTAAAATTGGCGGCACTTGTCGGCTCTGATGTTCCCTTTTGCATAAAAGGTGGGACAATTCTTGCTGAAGGAAGGGGAGATAAGCTAAGCCAGCTTCCGGACCTGCCTTTTTACTGGGTAATCTTAACTACAGATGGAAGAAAGCTCCATACAAAAGATATTTACGAGATGTTTGATCTTGTGGGTGTCCCGGTCAAATCAAGACACAGGGAACTCGTAAAAGATATAAAAGAAAAACAATATGACAGATTCTTTGAAAAGCTTGAAAACGATCTTGAAAAGGTCGCTGTCATAGAAGACGGAAAAGTAGATTCATTAAAGGAAAAAGTAAGAAATCTGGGAGCAGATATTACCCAGATGACCGGCAGCGGGCCAACAGTATTTGCATTTTGCAGTGATCTGACTGCAGCACGAAAGGTATATAATGGCCTCAAGGCCCAATCAGAAAAAGCCATCCTGACCCACACTACACCCTATAGCCTGGTTATTATATAGAGCTTGCATAGAAGCTAAATATATAAGGATAATCAGGAATTAATAGTATTTCCGGCCAGAGGTCAGCATCCCTTATTTTGATTGAATTTTCATCCGATCTGATATAAAATTTATTAGTTTTTGTTGGGGAGTAGCCAAGTGGTTAAGGCAACGGGTTTTGATCCCGTGATTCAGAGGTTCGAGTCCTCTCTCCCCAGCCACCCTGTGCACTAAGCAAAGTGACCAACTTCCCTTATATAGATAAAAGTTTAAAGAAAATTCTATTTTATATAATACACATTTTCCAGGCCATCCTAAATTGGAAGCTATATAATACATATATTCCATAAAATATGAGGGATTATGAATATGAAGATTAGACGAAGTAGAAATAAAAAGTGCTTTACCAAAGATAAATTATAAAATA